>JASFGZ010000095.1:0-11345 GCA_050123495.1 Desulfobacterales bacterium | reverse complement strand
TAAACGGATGGAAGGTAAGCCGCATCAAAAGATTAGAACCCAGCTCAATATGCGTCTGAGTGTCCATGGCGGCGTTGTCCCCCGCCGGCGTAAGCGGAGAACCCCAATCCACCTTTTTGAGACGGGCTTTAGAAAACGAGCATTAATAAGATGTAAAGTGCAAATAACCCCAGGAGGGCATACACCAATAATTTAATTTTCTTCTTATAGTCAATCACATTTTTATCTTGCAGGTTTTCTGCGGAAAAAAGAAAACCGAAAAACTCCACAGGTTTTATAAGGTGAAAAGGGAAGCTTTCCGCAGAAATTCCAAAGAAGCTCTCGAAAGACATTTGCTCGTATTTTGGAGGGTGATTTTTTTTCAGATATTCAAAAAAGTCGATTGCCAGATAGATTGCCGCAAGCCCGACTGCCAGCGGAAATAGCACATAAAAAACAAATGAGAAAAAGCCTGCCATGATGCCCCGTCAATTTGTTAGAGTTAAGTAAATTCGTGCCGCGAGACTTACGTGTCGCCCGATATTTTTATTATTCTATACTCAATTGATACAATACTCAAGTAAAGGTTAATCCTGGCGCTCTGAAATGGGGCGTTTGGTTAAAAAGGCGGGTTTGTATTATGGATTGTATTCGTTGAGCGGGTTGGGTTTATTGAGACGGCGGCATAACCAATGCTTCGCCGGTGATGACGGCCTCACCTTTCTGATTGGTGAACGCGGTTTCCAGTCGAACACGATTTTTTGCCTTGATGATTTCCAAAACCTCGAGGCGCAGTCTAATCTCGTCGCCAATAAATACAGGTTTGAGAAACTTGAAAGTCTGAGACAGGTAAATGGTTCCCATACCCGGAAATTGGCACCCTAAAACGCCGGACAGCAGCCCGGCCCCAAGCATGCCTTGCGCCACGCGCTTTTTAAAAGTCGTCTGCCTGGCATAATCTTCATCCAGGTGAATGGGATTGTAATCGCCGGTCACTCTGGCAAAACGCTCAATTAATTCAGCGGTAATGGCGAAAGTCGTTTTGTATGTTTGACCAACGCTTAATCGTTTTAAGGTCAATGGCTTTCTTTGAACTTTTTCACTTTCGACTTTCATGACAAAATCTTTCTTTGCTATAGGAAGTCTTAAAGGTGTTTATCCGATCCGTCGGCATACAAGAATTATAGGTTACATTCATCCTTGAAAAACGACAAGAAAATAATGCCGAGAAAAAAACAAGGCGATATAAATGAATAAACCTGACAAACCGATGCATTTTTCTTGACATCGCTTGGATTATTCAATTTAAATCTAAATAATTATATGTTTCCAAACGTCCTATCTGCCATATGTTAAAAAAATGGCGTATTGAACATCATTCTTTAAAAACATCAGATTTCATTACAGGTCATACCATGGTAATTTTCCAGGAAAATGAAGACGGTATTACTCAAATAATTATCAAAGGCCGCCTGGATGCGGAGACAGCCCCTGAGGCGGATAGAATAATCAAAAACACAGTTGGACAGGAAAAAATTCGGCTGCTTTTGGACCTATGCGAGATTGAATTCGTGAGCAGTGCCGGTTTGCGATTGATTTTGCAGGCTGCCAAAGCAGTTTACGAAAAAGGGGGGCAAATCGTATTGTGTTGCTCAAATGAGCTGGTGCGGGAAGTGTTAACATCCAGCCGGCTTCCGGTTGCAGATTCCGTTGCTGCCGGAATAAAGAAGTTTTCATAGACGATATGAATATTGCCGACGCGCAAACCGGGCGGGGCCCCCGGGCGTTAATACATAATTTGGCGTTGGACAAAGCAGTGAACACCTGATGAATAGATGTTAAGAAGCAAACTTAGAAAGGAGACCTTTTATGGAAGTATGTAAGACGATTGACAACCTATCCTGGCGTCCTCATCCTATTGCTGAAGGCGTAAATATTAAGCCTTTAGCAACCAAAAGTGAAGATGACCTCAATGTGACCTGTATGCTGGTAAGTATTCCGCCTGGAAAAGAAGTACCCGAACATATTCATGAAGAACAAGTCGATATTCTGTACCCGCTGAAGGGGGAGGCTGAAATGGTTGTCGAAGGAGTTGGAACATTTCCGTTAAAGCCTGGTATTATTGTTAGGGTACCCAAAGGTAGAAAACACTCAATTTTGAATGTGAATGAAGAATTGTTAATTTACGATGTTTTTCAGCCGGCTACAATATAAGCGCAATTGTTATGAACATTATTAGCTGAGTGGATTAACGATTCCCTTTGGTTTGAATCAGCGGGTCGTCCGCTGTGCTTCAAGATAAAATATTCTGTCGATTTCAATCAGATCAATCGAGCCGTCCACACCTTTCACCGGTAGCCTCCGCAGAATTGCGCCAGGGAAGCTGGCAAGCTTTGCCTGCCTGGGGCGTGGGCTCACCTTTTGACTTCGGAAGTCCGCTTTCAGTTAAACTGGACAATTAAGTAGCGATCCGCTTTTTCCAAAAAACGCAAAAAATCAACCCCGATTTGCAGAAAATTGCCTGCAAGATATTGAGTATCCCAATAATTGACATTCAAACCCTGTTAGAGTATTTTCGGTATAACCATTCAGAATTCCTTCACTCCAATTCAAACTGTTCAAATATAAAAAGGAGGGCATAAAAATGAAATGCCCAAATTGTCAGTTTGAGAATCGTGAAGAGGCTAAGTTTTGCAATGAGTGTGGTTTCAAATTTGAACTGACCTGCCCTGAATGTGGAGCGATCAACCGAGCGGGTAGCAAATTTTGCGATGAATGCGGATCGAAACTGAGTTTACCGGTTGAACAAGCCCCTAAAGAGCTCTCATTTGATGAAAAAGTAGCGAAAATTCAAAAGTACCTCCCGAAAGGCCTCACACAGAAAATCTTATCGCAACGGGACCGGATTGAAGGCGAGCGCAAGCAGGTCACGGTGATGTTCTGCGACATGCAGGGCTTCACCCCCCTGTCGGAGTTGCTGGGTATCGAAGACGCCTATGCGATCATGGACCGGGTTTATGAAATTTTGATTCACAAAGTCCACGACTACGAGGGTACGGTCAACGAGATGACCGGTGATGGCATTATGGCGCTTTTTGGCGCGCCGGTTGCCCTGGAGGACGCCCCGCAACGCGCGATTCGATCCAGCCTTGCCATTCACCGGGAAATGGCGAAATTCAGTGACCAACTGAGACAAGAAACAAAAGATATCCCGCCTCTTAAAATGCGCATCGGCATCCATACCGGACCGGTGGTGGTGGGTACGGTGGGCAACGATTTGCGCGTTGAGTTCAAGGCCGTAGGAGATACGGTCAATCTGGCCTCCCGAATGGAGGGACAGGCCCAACCCGGCACGACCTATATGACCGAGGACACCTTCAAGCTCACCGAAGGCTTATTTCGCTTCGAGGGTCTGGGCCGGCGGGTGATCAAAGGCAAACAGGCGCCGGTCAACATCTACCGTGCCATCGCCCCCAGTACCAGAAGGACCCGGTTTGACGTCAGTGCCGAGCGGGGACTGACCCCTTTTGCAGGCCGAGAGCGGGAGCTTGAGCTTCTGCTTGATGGGTTGGAGCGGGCCAAGGCGGGCAGGGGGCAGGCCTTTTCCATCACGGCCGAAGCCGGAGTGGGCAAATCCAGGCTTCTGTATGAGTTCAGAAAGACCGTGACCAGCGAGGATGTGACCTTTTTGGAGGGGCGGTGCCTCTCTTACAGCCGGGGTGTAGCCTATCATCCGATTATCGATACCCTGAAAGCCAACTTCGATGTTCATGAAGGCGATGGGGATCTTGAGATCAGGGAAAAGCTCAAAAGGGGCCTGAAAATGCTGGGGGCCGATGAGACTTCCACGCTTCCCTATCTTTTGGAACTTTTGGCGGTCAAAGACAGCGGCATCGACCAGATTCCCATGAGTCCTGAGGCGAAGAAGAATCGAATCACGGAGGCATTCAAGCAGATCGCGCTGAAGGGTTCCGAGATCCGGCCCCTGATTCTGGCTTATGAAGATCTGCATTGGATTGATAAGAGTTCAGAGGAGCTATTGAAATATGTTTTAGAGAGCATCCCGGGAGCAAGGGTCTTAATGATATTCACCTACCGGCCGGAGTTTGTGCACACCTGGGGGGCCAAGTCCTATCACAGTCAGGTGAATTTGAACCGGCTCTCCAATCGGGAGAGCCTGATGATGGTCTCTCATCTTCTGGGCACCGAGGAGCTCGATCGGGACCTTGAGGAGTTCATTCTTGAGAAGTCTGAAGGGGTTCCGTTTTTCATCGAGGAGTTAATAAAATCATTGAAAGATCTGAAGATCATAGAAAGAGAGGAGAACAGATATCGCATCACGAAAGATATCAAAGAGGTAACGATTCCCGCGACGGTTCAAGATGTGATCATGGCCCGGGTTGACTCTCTGCCCGAGGAGACCAAGGGCCTGTTACAGACAATCTCAGCTGTTGGGAGGGAATCCAGTTATGATTTAATCAAGCAGGTAACGGGGCTCACAGAACAGGAATTACTGCCCCAGCTGGCGGTTTTAAAGGATTCAGAGCTTCTCTATGAGAGAGGTATCTATCCCCAATCGACCTATGTATTCAAGCACGCGCTCACACAAGATGTGGCCTATGACAGCTTGCTTCTCAAAAGGAGAAAGGCGATTCATGAAGAGATAGGAGAAGTTATCGAAGCGCTTTACCCGGATCGGCTCGAAGAATACCACGAGCTGCTGGCCTATCACTATGGGCGCAGTGCTAACGCAGACAAGGCGGTGAAGTATCTGGATCTGGCCAACCAAAAGGCGGCCAAGCTCAACGCCATGGAGGAAGCTGAGGCCTATTTTGACGAGGCCATGGCACTCCTCGATGCCCTGCCCGAAACCGAGGAGAACCGACAGCGGCGAATCTCGCTGCTGGTAAACCAGGGGATCGTGTTCCTGCTGCTCTTCAAGAATCCGGAGTATTACGACCTTTTGACCCGCTACGCGCCCACGGCGAGGGAGTTAGCGTATCCAGAGCTGCTGGGGGCGTTCTATGCTCGATTGGGACACTGTGAGTTTTCGTTCGGCAATTATGATCAGGCCATCCACACGTTTGGCAAAGCGGCCGAACTCTGCCGGGGAGCGGGAAACGTTGAGGATGCTGCGTATGCATATGTGTTCTGGGAATTTAGCCATTTTGACAGGGGCGACTTCGAGCGCGTCCTCGCTTTAAAAGAAGACGTGCTTTGTACGATGGAGCAGCAGTTTAACCTTCGTTTTTATACGTATGCGTTGTCCGTAGCCTCAAGGGCTTATGCATGTCTCGGTCGCTGGGATGAGGCGGTGGAAGAAGCGCAAAAGGCGCTGAGCGTAGCCGAGGAATTTTCAGACAACAGCCTGATCTCCTTTGTCGCCTGGAACCTCTCGATAGCCTATACCTGGAAAGGCGATCTGGCTCGGGCAATCGAATATGGGGAGCTGGCGGTCCAGAAAGCGCCAACCCATGCCGACAAAGCGTGGGCGCAGAGAAGTCTCGGATGGGCGTGGTGTCGGGCTGGAGAGCCAAACAGGGGAATTGAACTTTTGACTACGGTGTTATCGATCATTCGAGCCGGGCGCTTCATTACAGCTGAAATTCCGATCACGTGCTTTATCGGCGAAGGTTACTGGCTGGCCGGGAAAGACGAAAAGGCGAGGCAGACGCTCGAAGAAGGCCTGGAAATGGCAGAGCGCTATAAGGTGAGGTATGAAATCGGATTCACTCGCCGCCTCCTGGGCGAGATTTCCATGAGAAACAACCCGGCTCAGGCGGCGCCCCACTTTGAGAAAAGCATTGCCGTGCTTCAAGAGATCAAGGCCGAGAACGAACTGGCGATGGCCTACGCGGGCTATGGTCGACTCCTAAACGAGCAAGGTGAAACCGCCCGGGCTCGGGAGTATCTAACCAAGGCCCTGGAGATTTTCGAGCGGCTGGGTACCCTGATTGAACCCGACCGGGTCAGAGAAGCGCTGGCGGGGTTGTCCGAATCTTAAAATATGGAAGACACAATATTTGGTTGGCGTTCTCATGGCCCTCTATTGCATGTATCTGTTATAAAACCAACTATCTCAGCCCATTGTTTTGTGTGGATACCTCCAACAAATCCGTACGCTTGAATCTCTGAAAAAGTTGATATATTCGCATATCTGAAAAATTGCCACAGTGGTGTTAATCTCCAAGTATTGCAAAATTGACATCATCCTGTGATACTGGCAGGAAATAGGTAATTTAGCTTTTCTAAACGTCTTAATTCCCGGTAAGGAGATTTCAAATGAAATTAAGCAGAGGAATTGTAGGGGCATTTAAAAGTTGTCTTTTGTGCCTTTCAATTTTATTAATTGCCTGTCAAGGTATGCAAAGGACGGTTGCAACTAAGGATCGTATTTCCCTGCTTCAAGGCGGCCCTTACGCAGGGACCTGGGAATCGAACGATGTCTTTTTGGACTATCAATATGTTATGCAGCCCGGTACAATTAAGTTAACCATTGGCGGAGGTGCTAAACGCGGGTACGATCAATTATCAGTTTGGGTGTTATTTCTTAACGCAGAAGGAAGGGTTTTGGACATGCAAAGTGTTTACAATTCCGGATTCCGCCAAAAACTGACAAGGGGCAAAGGCCGCATTGAGAAAACTTTTGAAATGCCGATGGAAACCACTCATTTTGCTTTTCAATCTATATTGAAGATTCGTGAAGGCAAATGAAAGGGAACGGTTTAATTTCAGCTCTTTCATTTTTTCTCCTTACGGTCACCGAATTTTTGGGTTCTGCGCTTGGTTTCTTCTTTTTAATATCGGCGTTCGTTAGGGATTCTTGAGACAAATGTACCCAATGCCGGCCAGCGGATAATCGCTTAGATATAGGGTTCAGAGTTTCAAGGGTTCAACGTTCAAGGTTTAGAGTTCGGGTGTGCGGGGATTGTTGGACTGGATTGATCGAATTGACCTGCTTAACGTTGGACAATCTGATTCGATATGCCTTTGGATTCCAATTCTGACTTTTGTTTTTCAGCGCCCTCTCTGGTAATAAAAGCGCCCACAACCAGGTGAAACCTGTTTTCGGCTCTTTTAAGGACATACGGTGAATAGCCCAGATCCTTAAGGCGTCGCAGGGCGTCGTTCACTTCATCTTTCGATGAAAATGTATCGATAAGGTTTGTATATGGGGTTTTCTTAACGATGGCCTTTGAAAGGTGATGCTTCTGTTTTACTGTGAGGGCTTCCGCGCGCGTCTGGTAATGACCCGCAAATACCCGCAACCACACATCGCCGTTTTTGAATTCAACTTTGGCCACATAAGGAGCCAACCCCACCTTTTGATAATCCGTTACGATTTTGCGGGCGCTTTGCGGCAGACGGCAACTGGAAAGCAGGATGGAGTAAGGATGATATGATTTTTGTTCCAAAGGCGCGGTTTCTGTTTTCTTGGCAATTGTCTTCGAAGCATCATCCGACTGCGCCTCTTGTGGCGCGCTTTTTTTTGTCCGTAAATTGCCATCGGGTTCCAGCACCAGGATTTTATTCTTTTGGGTTGCTGTTTCTGCGGCGAGTTTCTTTTGATCAACGGGTTTCGAAGGCTGCTTGGGAACAAGATTTTTTAATACGATCAGCGCCTGAGGAATATCTTTTTCCTGCACTGCGGTATCGGAACGCGGGGGAATCTTTTTTCTGACAATGACGGGTTGGTTTTTGGCCCCAAGGGCGGCGAGCTGTATTTTTTCGGGTTGGGATTTGGATTTGGTGAGATGTCTTAGCGGGCTGTAATGCCAGACGGCATAAACCGCTAAAATTATGAAAACAACCCAAGCCAGTAAAGATACGGTTTTCTTTTTCATTTTCTCATACCTTTTGATCTTGTCCGGTTATAGAGCGTGGCAGGTCAATGTGCCACTATCAAAATGGTCTTATACCCTATGGTGGCCTAATCGGTCAAATTGTATTTAAATGGGTTCAAAGGTTCAGATGTTAAATTACCGCAGAAGCAGGTCAGATGTGATGCCAAAGGAGAGCGGAGGGCAGCCAGCAATTAGGGGCTAGAACCCTTGAAACCCTGAACCGCTTGAACCTTGAAACCTGGAATGTTGTTTAGCCTTTGCGAAGGCTGTGGGCCAGGGAGCACAGTACCGGAACGACGATCAAGGTTAACAGGGTGGCAAATCCCAGTCCGAAAATCACGGCGACCGCCATGGGACCCCACCACTGTGAAGACTCACCACCGATGTCGAGGGCCAGTTTGCGAAAATCAAAGCTGATACCGGTGGCCATGGGAAGCAGACCCAGGATGGTCGTGATGGCGGTCAGCATCACCGGGCGAAACCGAACCGACCCGGCCCGCAGCAAAGCTTCGGTTGAGGAAAGGCCTCTATCTATCAGCTGATTGATATAGTCAATTAATACAATGGCGTTGTTCACCACCACGCCTGCAAGGCTGATCACGCCGATGCCGGTCATAATAATGCCAAAAGCAGTACCGGTGATCAGAAGGCCGAAAAATACACCGATCATTGAAAGCAGGACTGAAACCAAAATAATCAGCGGTGTGATAAATGAATTAAACTGGGTTAAGAGGATTACCAAAATAATGGTGATGCAGGCAAAAAAGGCTTTGCTTAAGAAAGCCTGGGCTTTGGCCTGTTCTTCCTGCTCGCCGGTGAACCGATAGGTATACCCCTTGGGCCAATCGAATCGCTGCGCCAGACGTGCGTCAATGTCTCTAATGACGTTATTGGCCAATCGGCCGGACACATCTCCGGAAATTGTGATCACCCTTTTTTGATCCAGCCGCATGATGGCACCGATCCCGCTGCCCAGAGAAACTCCTGCCAGACTCGTTAACGGTATCGGTTCCCCCTCGGATCCGGAAACCGTGATGCGTTTGAGACCTTCGATCGATTTGCGATCGCGTTCGGGCAGGCGCGCGATAATGTCATATTCATCTTTGCCCTCGCGATACACACCGGCTTTAACACCATTGATGGCCGCTTTGACCGTGTAGGCGATAGTATAGGTATCCAGTCCCATCAGGGCGGCTTTTTCCTTGTCAACCCGCACGCGGATTTCAGGCTTGCCTTTGACGAAGTTATCTTTCAAATCCACCAGCCCGGGGATATCTTTGATCTCCTTGCGCACGCGTGCGGCGAGAGCGCCCAGGACATGGATATCATCGCCGGAGACTTCGATATTAACCGGAGGACCGGTCGGTGGGCCCTCCTCTTCTTTTTCCACCTGCACTTCCGCCCCATGGATGGTTTTTAAGATTTTGCGCCGGACTTCTCTTATAATTTCAGAGGAAGGGCGCAGACGGTCGTGGAAATCTTTAAAGTCCAGCACCACCCGACTGATATGGGTGCCGGTTCCACCCTGGGAGAAAGGATCACCGCCGATCGACCCGATATTGGAAATCACATAGCGGATGTCTTCATATTTGGAGACAATCTTTTCGACCCGGGTCACCAGCTTATCGGATGTGTCTAAATTGGTACCTTCCGGCGCCTTGATGTTGACGTAGGCGCGGCGCGGTTCGGTTTGCGGGAAAAATTCGGTGCCTTTTCCGAAAATCGCAAAGGCGAGAATCGTGCTGACAAACAATACCGGGGCGCACACCAGGACAACCCAGCGATGGCGCAGGAACCATTTGAGGATAAATAAATAGAACCGTTTGATGATCGGCTCGGTCGATTTTGGCTTTTTGGATGGATTATTGATTTTTACCCTCTGATAACGGGCCGAAAGAACCGGATTGATTACGAGGGCTACAAACAGCGAAGCGCTCAGCGCCATGATCAGCGTCTGGGGTAAATAGCCCATGAACTCACCCATGATGCCCGGCCAGAACAGCATCGGTGAAAAGGCGCCCAGTGTGGTCAGGGTTGAAGTGATCACCGGCCAGGCAACCTGATCGGTTGCAACCCGGGCCGCTTCCTGGCGAGATTCGCCTTGCTGCATGTGCCGGTAAATGTTTTCGACGATCACGATCCCATTGTCCACCAGCATGCCCAGCGCCAGAATGAGGGAAAACAAAACCACCATGTTCAAAGTGACGTTGAATCCGGTCAGCAGCGAAAATGTAATGAACATGGAATAGGGGATGGCCAGGGCTACGAAAACAGCGGATTGGCCCCCGATGAAGACAAAAATAACCGCCAATACGAGGATCAGCCCGGAAAGAATATTGTTTTCCAGATCGGAAACCAACAGGCGGACATCATTGGACATGTCGGCGGTCAGATCAATTTTTAAGGTTTGCGGCAGTACCGGGCGCATGTCGGCAATCACCCGCTTGACCTCATCGGCGATACGCACGATGTTTTCACCGCTGCGCTTCAGGACCGCAATGGTAACACTCTTTTCCCCGTTGATCCGGCTGCGGGTCAGGGGGTCTTTGAATGCATCACGGATGGTGGCGATGTCCCGCAGATAGACCGGTTTGCCGTCCCGCACAAAGGCGACGATGGAAAAAATTTCGGAAGGATGCTGGAAGTCCTCCGGGACCCGGACCAGGTATTTGCCTTCACCGATATCCATACTGCCGCCGGGCATATTCACATTGCTCTGGGTCAACGAACTAATGATACGGGAAAAGGGTACATTATAGGCGCGCACGCGGTCCAGATCAAATTCCACATGGATTTCGCGTTCCAGCCCGCCGGTTAAGCGGGCCTCCAAAACGCCAGGGATGGCTTCAATCCGGTCCTGAATATCTTCGGCCAAATTTTGCAGGCGACGCAGGCTTAAAGGTCCCGACAGGACGACCCGGATGATCGGCATGTCGGAAAAATTGACTTCCTTAATCACCGGATCATCCTGCAGCTCGGCCGGCAGATCGCCTTCGGCCTGGTCCACCTTATCCCGAACCTTCTGCAGGGCATCGTCAAGGTCGACCTTGGGCAAAAACTTGATCGCCACGGTGGAAAGACCTTCAGCCGAGGTGGAGCGGATTTCCTCGACATCATCAATCCCTTTGAGCTTACGCTCGATGGGAATGGTGATTAACTCCTCCATGTCCTCGGGTGAAACGCCCTCATAGGTGGTGGTGACAAATACATAGGGGATGGTGATGTCCGGAAAGGATTCCCGTGGCAAGGTGGCATAGCAGTACAGACCGGCGATTACAATTAAAACCAGCAGCGCCAGGACTGTTGCCTGCCGTTTGAGAGCAAATTGATTGAGAATCATTGCACGCTAACTTTCATTCCGTCTTCGACTTCGGTATGTCCCCTGATAATCAGATGATCGCCGGGTTTCAAGCCACTGGTAATCTGTACCCGATCGCCTTCAATTACGCCGATTGAAACGGTTCGGGATTGCGCCAGACCGTCTTCTTCGACATAAACCAAACGCTCTCCGCCTCTGTCCAC
>JASFGZ010000094.1:0-11436 GCA_050123495.1 Desulfobacterales bacterium | reverse complement strand
TATGTTCCACCTGAGTTCGAACAGATAAAGTCTGACTTGAACCAGCGGATGGGACAGGCCCCTGCGGATGACCTGGAATATCAGATCGAGCAGCTGTGTGTTTTCAAAGAAATCAATACCCTGAGGGTTGCCGCTGCCGATGTTAGCGGAGCACTACCCCTGATGCGCGTTAGTGACCACCTATCGGACATAGCCGAGACCGTGCTGGGCGAAGTCGTCAAAATGGCCTATGACCATCTGCAGGAAAAGCACGGCGCTCCAGTCTGTCTTCTGGACGGGATTTCCTGTGATAGCGGTTTTGCGGTTATCGCATACGGCAAACTCGGTGGGCTGGAGCTTGGATACGGTTCGGACCTTGACCTGGTATTTCTGCACTCCGGAACCCAAGAAAAAACCCAGGGGAGCCAACAGGCGATCGATAGTGCCCAATTTTTTAACCGTCTCGGGCAGCGTGTTATTCATATCCTGACTTCCCACACGCGGGCGGGCAGATTGTATGAAATTGACATGCGACTGCGGCCCAGCGGCGTATCCGGGGTTCTCGTCAGCCATGCGGAGGGATTTCGGGATTATCAGCAGAACCAGGCCTGGACCTGGGAGCACCAGGCTTTGATAAAGGCCCGACCCATTCTCGGAGATCCGCTGCTCACCGATCACTTTAATCGCACCCGTGATAAAATCCTGGCTCGTAAACGTCAAAAGCGCATGTTACAGGAAGAAGTTATCCGCATGCGAGACCGCATGCGCAAAGAACTTTTAAAACCCGCGGCGGGGATGTTTGATCTCAAGCAGGATACCGGCGGAATGGTGGATATCGAATTTTTAGTGCAGTATCTGGTCTTGCTAAAATCGCATGAATATCGCGCACTACTGCAATGGACCGATAATGTGCGCCTGATCCAGACTTTGATCACAACAGGTGCGATAGATGGATACACAGCCCACATTTTAAAACATGCGTATCTGATTTATCGGGCAGCAGCCCATCAGGCCGACCTTCAGGAAAAACCGGCTCAAGTTCCCCAAGAGAAATTCAAACATCTGCGAAACCGCATCGAAAAAATTTGGCAGGCATTTTTTAAAAATGAAACCTAAACGGACGGCGTCCTCCAAAGAATTGCAGCAAAAAAGGGAGACCTTAATCAGGCGCTATTTAAAAAAGGGAGAAACCGATTTTTTAATTCTCCATGCGCAAATATTGGACGATTATTTCCGTGCCTCCTTTGAGACCAGCCAAATTGGTCTGCAACTGAATCTAAATAAAAATCCGTATGCCATTGTCGCTTTAGGGGGTTATGGAAGACAGGAGCAGTGCATCCACTCCGATGTTGATCTGCTATTTCTCTTTAAAAAGCGTATTCCCGAAGAGGTCGAAGCGCTGATCCAAGAAATTATTTATCCCCTGTGGGATATCGGACTCGAAGTCGGCTATGCCACCCGCTCGTTAAAAGAGTGTTTAAAACGAGCTGACACGGATTTTGATATTCTGGTTCCGCTGCTGGATGCACGCTTCATCTGTGGGATGTCCCAACTGTACACTGAACTCATCAGTGAATTTCGAACCAAAGTCGTGCTGAGGCAATCCCGGAAAATCACAGAGTGGCTAGTGCAAAAGAATAACGCGCGTCATTTCCAGTTCGGTGACTCATCGTATCTACTGGAACCCAACCTGAAAGAAGGTCAGGGCGGCCTAAGAGATTACCACACCATGCTTTGGATCGCGCGAATTGACTTTAATCTTAAACAAACCCAAGATCTGCTATACTTCGGCCTCCTATCCCACGATGAATTCCAAAGCTTAACCCAGTCCCTTGATTTTATTTGGCATGTCAGAAATCGAATTCATCATGTCTGTGGCCGAAAATGCGATCAGCTTCATTTTGAAAATCAGATCAAGTTAGCCCGTGCGCTCAAATACAAGAAAGTCGACGGGCAAGCACCGGTGGAACAATTTTTGGGAGAGCTCCATGGTTGGATGGAATATTTAAAACAACAACATCTGATGTTTTTATATGAACTCGGTCTGGAAAAGAAACGAAAGCGCAGAAGAAAATCTCTGAAAAAAAGCAAGGTTTCGGGGATAGACATCATCGAGGGGGGCAAGCTTAATTTCAGGAGTCCTGAAGCCATCCTAAAATCCCCCGACCTGTTGATCCTGATCTTTGAAGAAAGTGCGCGCCTAAAAATTCCGTTGGGTGCGGAAACCAAGCGTTTGGTCAAAGAGTTTTCCTACCTAATAGACAAAGGATTCAGGTCTTCGAAGCCCATCGTCGAATCATTTGAAAGAATATTGTTGGCACCGGCGCCAACTTTTAACGTGCTTAACGAAATGTTACAAACTGGCTTCCTGATGCGATTCTTGCCTGAATTCGCTGGGATCATAAATCGCATCCAATATGACCAGTACCATGTCTACCCGGTAGACAAGCACAGCCTACACACCGTAAAAACCATCAAAAAATTCGGCGGGCCGCGGGCAACCTCGCTGGAGCCTTTAGCTGGAAAACTTTACAAGGGTCTCAGAAACAAAAAACTTCTGCTCTGGGCTGCGCTGCTTCATGATATCGGCAAAGGTGCGTCCCAATCTGGCCATGCCAGCAGGGGTGCGGCAATCGTAAAAAAGATGCTTAAAGAAAAAGGACTCGATACGAAAGAGATTGAAACCGTTGCTTTCCTGGTTAACGCGCATCTGCTGTTAATTGAAACCGCCACCCGCAGAGACATTCATAATGAAGAAACCGCTATTTTTTGTGCGCGCAGGATTAAAGACATCAATCGTTTAAAAATGCTTTATCTGCTGACGGTTGCGGATTCGATTTCGACCGGGCCGATGGCATGGAATGATTGGACAGCAACGATTTTACGGGACTTTTTTCTTAAGGTTTTAAACATACTTGAAAAAGGAGAACTTGCCAGTCAGGAAGTGCAAGACACCGTGGAAAAGAAAAAACAAGAAGTCATGCGCCTGGCCCCCAAGAAACGGGAGAAAAATAAATTCGCGACTCTGTTTGAGGTCATGTCACCGCGCTACCTCTTGTATGCGCCCGTTGCAGATATCTCTGAACATATTCAACTCTACCATAAATTAAGAGATGCGGAATTTATCTGGAAAATTGAGCGCCCTGAAGATATGAACACCCGAACGGTTACGATTTGCGCCCAGGACCGCCCGGGCCTAATTTCCAATATTGCCGGGGTGTTTACCTTAAACAATATCGATATTCTGGATGTCCAAGTCTTCACCTGGCGCAATAATGTCGCCCTGGACATCTTCAAAGTCAAGCCGCCGCCGGATCAAATTTTTGAAAATGAAAAATGGGATCGTGCCGCAGAAAATTTGAAAGCTGCATTGGCAGGCCATTTAGACTTGAGCAAATCCCTTAAAAAGAAGATTTCCGCCTATCGGTTCCGCAAGGCGCCGATTTCAATGCGACGCCACCAAATCGCGATTGATAATACCAGCTCCAGCTTTTTTACAATCATCGAGGTTTATACCTATGATTTTCCAGGGTTGCTCTTTAGCATAACCGATGCGCTTTTTAGATGTGATCTTGATATTTGGGTGGCCAAAATCGCAACTAAAGTGGATCAGGTTGTTGATGTCTTTTATGTCCGCGATTTAAACGGTGAGAAGGTAGATTCTCAAGATCAGGAAGAAAAAATTAAAAAAACCATCCTGGAAACGCTTCCAAAGAATTGATCCTCCCTTATTGATCCTCTCTAAATAACCATGCGCCGTAAGGGTCGATTTGCCATTAAATCCATTCCGCTGAATGCACCAAACGATATAAAATTACATTTATGTTATATTTTATATAATTATATACATAAATGTATCTATTGAATTAAATCTAAAGAATATTTTCTATGCTTAACTGATTGAATTTTAAAGCACTAATAAATTATTGGGCATTTGGCACATCACTTGCTTTTTATCTCCCACTTAAAGTCTGGCCTAAATCCGTTCGCATTTCTAAAGAAAGTAGATCCAAAATATTTGGGATCGAATCTAAGTTTTAATGAAACGCAGGAGGTGGAGCTAATGAAATTAGTGGTAGCAATGATCCAACCGCATAAATTAACCGACGTCAAGCAGGCACTATTTGACGAAGAAGTCTACGCCATGACGGTCAGCAATGCGCTGGGATGCGGCAACACAATGGGTTACACCGAAACCTACCGGGGGGTGAGACAGGAAGTCAATCTCCTTAAAAAAGTAAGGCTCGAAATTGCCGTAAACGAAGATTTTGTGGAACGAACCATCGAAGCAATTATCAAAGGCGCGCGAACCGGCAACATGGGTGACGGAAAGATTTTTGTGCTCGAGCTGCCGCAATGTATCCGCATAAGAACTTTAGAAAGGGGCGTTAAAGCCATTCGATAAAATTCCTTATAAATGAAAATTTTTCCCCATTTTCTAGAATTTGAAACGCTTATTTTAGATTCCGGAAAAGCTTTCTAAAATATCAAAGCATATCAAAAACATTATCAGGAGGTGCAATTATGATCGGAATTTGGATTGGGGCTGTGGTTATTGCAGCATTGATTATACTAGCGTTCATCAAAGCCAATCTGAGAATCTGTCATCCGAACGAACTATTGGTTTTTTCGGGTCGAAAAAGAAAATTAAAAGATGGGACCGAAGTGGGATACCGGGTGATTAAAGGCGGACGGGGCCTTAAAATTCCCATAATCGAATCGGTAACCCGTCTCCCGCTGACCATCATTCCCATTGACATTGAACTCACCGGTGCTTTGACCAACGGGCTCATTCCGGTGAATATTGAAGCGATGGCCAACGTCAAAATCGCCGGCTCCGAGGAGGAAGGCTTATCCAACGCCCTGGAACGTTTTCTGGGAAAGAACCTCACAGACATCTCAGCGGTTGCCAAGGAAAACCTGGAAGGAAGTCTGCGCGGGGTACTGGCGACGTTGACGCCCGAAGAAGCCAATACCAACAGACTCGCGTTTGCCGAAAAAGTTGTACAGCAAGCCAGAGATGATCTCAGTCGTCTGGGATTGGTACTGGATACCTTTAAAATTAAGCACCTTTCCGATAACGAAGGCTACCTGGATGCCATTGGAAGAAAGAAGAATGCCGAAGTCCGCCGAGATGCTGAAATCGCCGAAGCCAATGCGCAGGCCGAATCAAGGCAGGTTGCTGCGGAGGCTAAGAAAATCGGCAGTGTTGCTGAAGCTGAGGCCAACGTAAACATCGTCGAAGCCGAAAATAAGCTGCGCATCAAACGCGCGGATCTGGATACCGAAGCGCGACGGTTTGAAGCCAAAGCAACTGTTGCCGGCGACATCGCCAGGGTGGAGGAAGAACAGAAACTGGAAGCGCAGCGTGTGGCAAAAAACAAAGCCAAATACGAGGCTGATGTCGTCGTTCCCGCTCAGACAGAAAAAGAAGCCATGGTGTTAAAGGCCATCGGCCAGGCTGCCAGCATTGTTGAAGACGGTAAAGCCACCGCCGAGGCGGTGCGTGTAATGCGCCAGGAATGGGAAAAAGAAGATACCCGGGAACTCTTTTTGATTCAGCAGTTGCCGGATATTCTGGACAAAGTCACCCGTGTGGTTTCTGACAATCTGGCGATCGACAAAGTTACCATTCTCGATAGCGGCAATGGTAATGGAATGCCGACCTATGTCAAAGGCGTTGCCGGTTCGATCGTTGCCATTATGGAGCAGGTAAAGAATGCGACCGGACTGGATTTACCGGAGATCCTGCGAGCCAGAAGCAAAACTGCTGGGGAAATCACCGGATAGGAGGGAAAAACATGCTTCAGTTAAAATCGAAAAAAGATGTCCTCAAAATCGTAAGAGATCGCGATGTCAGTTTCATTCAGATCTGGTTTACCGATATTTTGGGCATCCTTAAATCCTTTGCCATCACACCGTCCGAACTGGAAAATGCGTTGATGGAGGGTATGGGCTTTGACGGCTCCTCAATCGAAGGTTTTGCCCGCATAGAAGAAAGCGACATGATTGCCATGCCTGATCCGGCGACCTTTCAGTTTTTGCCCTGGCGCCCCGGGGAACGACCGGTGGCAAGGATGTTCTGCGATATCCTCCAACCGGATGGTTCTCATTACGAGGGCGACCCCCGTTATGTCCTCAAAAGGGCTCTGCAAAAAGTGGCCGACAAGGGATATAAATTTTACATTGGACCGGAGCTGGAATTTTTTTATTTCGAAAACAGCGAAAACCCTAATTTCCTTGATAAGGGGGGTTATTTTGATTCACGGCCGTTGGATCTGGCCAGCGACTTGCGCAGAGACACCATTTTTATGCTCCAGAGCATGGGAATTCAGGTGGAGTACAGTCACCACGAGGTGGCTCCCAGCCAGCATGAAATCGATCTGCGCTATGACGAAGGTTTAAAGATGGCCGATAAAACAATGACCTATCGCGTGGTGGTCAAGGAGGTGGCCAGAAAACACGGTTGTTATGCCACCTTTATGCCCAAACCCGTTTTCGGAGAAAACGGCAGCGGCATGCATGTCCACCAATCTTTATTTAGAGGTGACATGAATGCATTCTATGATCCTGCTGATAAATACCATTTATCAGACATGGCCAAATCCTACATTGCCGGCATTATGCGTCACGCGCGGGAAATCGTTGGTGTCACCAATCAATGGGTCAATTCATACAAACGTTTGGTGCCGGGATATGAAGCACCGGTTTATATATCGTGGGCCCGGCGCAACCGCTCCGCCATGATTCGGGTACCGATGTACAAACCCGGAAAGGAAGCGGCGACCCGTATTGAGTTTCGCTCGCCGGATCCGGCTTGCAACCCCTACCTTGCCTTTGCGGTGATGCTGATGGCCGGGCTCAAAGGCGTCGATGAAAACTATTCCCTTCCAGAGCCGATCGAGGAAGATATTTACGAAATGGACGAAGCCGCGAGGGATGAAGCCGGCATTGTGTCATTGCCCGGAAGTCTATTCGAGGCCATTCAGGAGCTGGAAAAAAGCGAAGTGGTCAAAGAAACCCTTGGCGATCATATTTATCACCAATTCATCGCCAATAAAAAAATCGAGTGGAATCGTTACCGAACACATGTCAGCAGGTATGAAATCGAAAATTACCTTCCCAAGCTTTGAATAGGAGATTAAATCAAATGCTCATAAGACGCATCGTTTTAACTGTGATTGTTTTAAGTATGACCGGATTTGCGATAAACTTAGCAGGCGCCGAAGAGGCCAGCAATTCCGAGGCTGTGGTCATCGACAAGGTTGCACTCGACACCGGCTGGACCCTAATTGCGGCAGTTTTGGTGATGTTTATGCAGGCTGGCTTCGCTATGCTGACCGCCGGGTTTTCGCGTTCCAAAAATGCCTGCAACATGTTAATGAAAAATCTGATGGATTTTTGTTTCGGCACAATCGCCTACTGGGCAGTAGGGTTTGGGCTGATGTTCGGCGCCGGCAACCTTCTTTTCGGCCAAAGTGGATTTTTTTTGATCGATTCGGGCAATACCTTTGAATCGCTGAGCTGGAGTCGGGTTCCTTTGGAGTGCAAGTATTTTTTTCAACTGGTTTTTTGCGCCACAGCGGCTACCATTGTTGCCGGCTCTATGGCAGAGCGCACAAAATTCATCGCCTATGTGTTTTACAGTATTGTTATCACCGCCATTATCTATCCCATCGTAGGACATTGGATCTGGGGCGGCGGCTGGCTGGCTGAACTCGGCATGTGGGACTTTGCCGGATCGACGGTCGTACATTCTACCGGCGGCTGGCTGGCGCTTACCGGTGCCATTATGCTGGGGCCCCGCACGGGCAAATACAATCCCGATGGCTCATCAAACGTCATGGCCGGTCACAGCATACCGCTGGCCACCTTGGGCACCTTTATTCTCTGGTTTGGCTGGTTCGGGTTTAATCCCGGAAGCACCATGGCCCTGGTATCCGATATCGCCCATATCGCCACCACCACCAACCTGGCTGGTGCAGCCGGCGGCATTTCCGCCATGATCACCTCCTGGTGGATGTTTAAGAAAGCCGACGTCAGTATGGCATTAAACGGAGTTCTGGGAGGACTGGTCAGTATCACGGCATCCTGCGCCTTTGTATCCGCAGGAAGCGCTATCTGGATTGGAATCATCGGCGGCGTCCTGGTCGTCTTAGGTGTCGTCTTAATCGATCAATATTTGCACATCGATGATCCCGTGGGCGCAATTGCCGTACACGGCATTTGCGGCTCCTGGGGCACACTGGCCTTAGGCTTGTTTGCCCAGGAAACGTTTGCACCAGGAACCACAGGCAACGGCGTGTTATTCGGCGGAAGTTGGAAGCTTCTGGGCGCACAGGCCTTGGGCGTGATTTCGATTTTTGCCTGGTGCATGGCAACCGGATTTCTGCTTTTTTATGTCATCAAACAGCTGGTCGGCCTAAGAGTCAGCAGAGAAGAAGAGATGCGCGGGCTGGACATCGACGAGCACGGCATGGAAGCCTATTCCGGATTTCAGGTTTTTACAAGCTATTAGTATTAAAATTTTTATTCGCCGGTTATCCTCCCATTAGCCAGTGTCTGCTTTAATCAAGACGGCGATCTGCCGCAATGGGAGCCCTGCGAGGCTCCCATTGTTTTTATTGCCCTCCAATTTTTCCATTTTGATTGACAAATAGATGCATGTTGGCTACGTAAGCAGAATTTTAACAATTCATGGTTGATGGAGTTCTATAATGCTTATCTTGTTATCGGATTTTATTAAATCAAGGTTTTTGTTCTGGAGGTGCTGAATGAAAAAAGTTGAGGCCATCATCAAGCCTTTTAAAATGGATGATGTCAAAGAAGCTTTAAACGAAATCGGCATTCAGGGAATGACCACTTCCGAAGTGAAGGGATATGGCCGTCAAAAAGGTCATAAAGAAATTTACCGCGGAGCGGAATACGCGGTGGATTTTATTCCTAAAATAAAGATTGAAATCGTGGTCGATGCCGATCAGGCTGATCAGGTGGTGGAGGCCATCCGCAAGGCGGCCAATACAGGTAAGATTGGAGATGGTAAGATTTTTGTTGTCCCGGTGGAAGAAGCCGTAAGGGTAAGGACGGGTGAGACGGGCTCGGATGCAATATGAATTCAGGAATTGCGGGATTGAGGGATTAATTCCTAAATCTTTTTAATTTTTTTTAATATAATGGAGGAAAGATCTAATGACACCCAAGGAAGTATTGGACATGGCAAAGCAAACCAATGCGCAAGTGGTGGATCTGCGCTTTATGGATTTTCCGGGATTATGGCAACATTTTAGCGTGCCGATCCGCGAACTTGAAGAATCAAGCTTCGAGGATGGGTTTGGCTTTGACGGCTCGAGTATTCGCGGCTGGCAGCCGATTCATGCCAGCGATATGCTGGTGGTACCCGACGCAACGACTGCGAAAATGGACCCATTTTATGAAGCCCCCACCCTGGTGTTGATCTGCAACATCGTTGATCCGGTCACCCGCGAAGCCTATACCCGCGATCCGCGCAATATTGCCCAAAAAGCCGACGCCTATTTAAAAAGCAGCGGAATCGGCGATGTCGCTTATTTTGGTCCGGAACCGGAATTTTTTATTTTTGATGATATCCGCTTTGAATCCACCCGCTTTTCCGCTTTTTATGAGATCGATTCCATCGAAGGTAATTGGAACACGGGCCGCGATGAAGGTCCTAATCTGGGTTACAAACCGCGCCACAAAGAAGGGTACTTCCCGGTACCTCCCATGGATAAATTCCAGGACCTGCGGACCGAGATGGTCCTCACCCTCGAAGAGCTGGGAATTGAAACCGAGGCACAGCATCATGAGGTGGCTACCGCCGGCCAGGCCGAAATCGACATGCGCTTCAAACCCTTGCTACAAATGTCGGATCAACTCATGTGGTTTAAATATGTGCTCAAAAATGTCGCCTACCGCCACAATCATACCGTCACGTTCATGCCCAAGCCGCTTTTTGAGGATAACGGCACCGGAATGCATACGCACATCAGCATCTGGAAGAAAAACCAGCCGCTGTTTGCCGGTGACAAATATGCCGGAATATCCCAGGAGGCGCTCTACGGCATCGGCGGCATTCTGAAGCACTGCCGCGCTTTGACCGCCTTCACCAACCCGACCACCAACTCTTACAAACGCCTGGTGCCGGGATTTGAAGCCCCGGTCAATCTGGCATACTCCAGCCGCAACCGCAGCGCCGCTGTCCGCATCCCGATGTATTCGGCAT
This sequence comes from Desulfobacterales bacterium, assembly GCA_050123495.1. Classification (GTDB taxonomy): domain Bacteria; phylum Desulfobacterota; class Desulfobacteria; order Desulfobacterales; family JAHEIW01; genus JAHEIW01. Next base: position 1,217 of record JASFGZ010000094.1, on the reverse strand, counting down.
CACCGAAAGCAAAACGCATCGAGTTCAGAACCCCGGACCCGTCCTGCAACGGGTACCTGGCATTTTCGGCCATGCTGATGGCGGTTATTGACGGCGTCCAGAATAAGATCGACCCGGGCGATCCGCTGGACAAAGACATCTACAATCTTCCGCCGGAAGAATTGGCAGAAATCCCCTCGGCTCCCGGATCTTTGGATGAGGCCATCGAGGCCTTAAAAGCCGATCAGGAATTTCTGAAAAAGGGTGATGTGTTCACCCAGGATGCCATCGACATGTGGATTGAGTACAAAACCGAAAATGAAATCAACGACATCAAACTGCGACCGCACCCCCACGAGTTTTACCTGTATTATGATATTTAAAATCCGGTTGGCCCGTGGGCCAGTTATCCCGTTGCCGGTTGGGAAAAAGCCCCGCTTGTTAAAGCGGGGCTTTTTGTTTCTGCAAACAAAAAATGACACCTTCCATTTCTTAACCGGTAACCGGGCTAACGGGCAACAGAACAAGGCGCTCAAACCATAGCATGTGAGCATTTTGAGCCGAGCCACAACGCAGCCATGAGCACTTCGACCCATTTTTGTGATGGGTTCTAACGATAATGTTTGTACTCAACTCCATACTTTTGAGCCTTATAGCCAAATTTCCTCACGGTCGTGTTCAAAATTTTGGCTGCCATGGTGATGTTGCCTCGGGTGTTTTTCAGGGCGTCGATAATCATCTCTTTCTCGAGGCTGGCGACGGCATCCTCCAGTGAGAGTGCGGGCACGGTACCCGATTCCTTACCGGTCTGGAGGGTTGGCGGCAAATGGTAGCTGTGAATAACGCCCTCCTCGCAAAGCAGCACTGCACGCTCAATGCAGTTTTCAAGCTCTCTCACATTTCCCGGCCAGTGGTATTCCATGAGCATGTCAATGGCCGGCGTCGACAGTCTTTTAATATTTTTGTGATTTTCCCTGGCATATTTTTCGAGAAAATAGTCTGCCAGCAGCAATATATCGGTCTTTCGCTCTCGAAGCGGCGGAAGATAAATCGGAAAAACATTCAATCGATAGTAGAGATCACCCCTGAAGGTCTCGTCCTCAACGGCCTCCTCCAGGTTTTTGTTAGTCGCGGCGATAATACGCACGTCGGTTTTGAGGGTCCGGTGCCCGCCCACCCGTTCAAATTCTTTTTCTTGAAGTATTCTCAGCAGATTGGCCTGAACATCCAATCCCAGA
>JASFGZ010000093.1:0-11458 GCA_050123495.1 Desulfobacterales bacterium | reverse complement strand
ATGGATTATCGCCTCATATATTGTGGAGTTTTATTGTTGACATACAAGATATGGTACATATATAATTTTAAAACCTAATTCAACCATTTAGTGAAATCCTACATTCGCCTGACTGAAGCTCAAAGCAGACCTTCACACCAAAAATAGCACATCGAATAGGTAAATAAAAATGCAACATCTTTTAGAGATAGCGGATAAGATTCCGTGGGTAATGGTTCCAGCGATAGTGATATTAGCAACCATTGCAATCTCTGTGTTGATCGTTTTGATAAGGTTGTTGGAACCGGCATCAAAAGCAATGATCGTTGCGGTGATGTTAGCTATGAGTGGGTGGGCAGTTATGATGCGAGCTTTCTGACGAGATTTTGGCCTTCCAATTCGATCTGAAAGGGCGGCTCATTCCTCCGTGAGCTGCCTTTTCAATCTTATGAGCCTTCCGATGGGTGTATTGATTTTGATGTTGATTTAATTTGAGGCGTTGGCGGGTCAGGACTGTGTTGACCTGTTTTTGAATTATCCGGGAGGGGCGGTTTGGCCTTTAGCGGGAGTTCGCCCAAAAGTTCGGTTATAATTTCGGTTCTTCTCTGAGGCGTAAGCTCGCGGTTGAGCCGCGTTACTTTTAATTGTAGCGCTTCATCTTGTTGTATGCGCTGCCAGAAAGTGAGCATTGCCACGGGGGTATACTTTGAGCGATCCAAAATCTGAATCGCGATCATGGTCGCCTCGCGCTCATCTGCTTCACTGTATTCGCGATCAAGCGGATCCAGATCCGCCATCTCCACATAGGCCCATTTCATCCAGCCGCGTCCATTGATCGCCACTATGCCTTGGGAGAGCGACATGATCGCAAGACTGGTGGCGATCTCGGCTACATCGAAGAAAATATCAGACCACAGGGTAAACTGCACGGGATAGGTATGACGGGCGAGGACATGCGCAATTTCGCAGGCCACCACCGCCGCTATTTCATCTTCGTTTTCTACCATGTCCAAAAATCCTGACCAGACAAAGATATAGTTTCCATGAACTGCGCGGATATCAACAAGGTCCGGATCTTGAAAAAGATGAATTTGCCAGGGGAGATGATCGGCCTGGGCAACCTGAATGAGATGGTCAAATACTTTCACCAGCTGATCATAGCGCTCATTTTGAGAGTCCAGTCGATTGTCTTCACATAAATCTTCAAACAATGATCTTCCATATTCCGCCTCTCCGGGAGTTAAGGCGTTTATTTTGGGAATCTCACCGGCCGGAATCGTAATTTGTTTTACCGTGCAGGCATTTAAGGCAAAAAGCACAATGGCGGGTAAAAATACAACGTTTGCAAATCGATAGATCGTGTGAGTCATAAAGCCTGATCGTATCACGAGCGTTCTTCCTGTCTTAACCGTTTGACATTAGACAAGGTGACGGGTGAACTGGATCTCTCTAAACGGTTTGGCGTGTCAGTGGCAAATTTTTAATGATGCAAAGCATCCAAATGATTTCCGCCTTCGGACAATTTTACTTAACACAAGTTATGCCTGATGAAAAGTCTGGAATCGGGCGTTCTGAAATTTGCCTTTTCATTAAAGTTTTCGCAACAATGGCCGATAGATAAAATAATATTATCCGTCTCTTATAAAACCCGGATTAATCTCGAATAGAGGAGAGTGTTATTATGGTTAAAAAATTATTTAACATATTGGTTTTTATCTTGATTGTGGGCTTTCTAATAGTTCCTTATAGCTCCTTTGCATTCAAATCGATTACCCGGGCCCAGATCGTTTATGATGCGATTGAATTTTCTCCAGTGGAGTTGCAAACGTATTTGCGTGACAATCTATCCGCTGTATTCGCCGGGATTCATTTTGCCGAAAGACACCAACGGCGCAGCTATTCAGTTGACCCGTACGATACAGAATTAATTTATCGGCATCTTATCGAGGATTTAAAAGAAGGCAAGTATGATGAGTTCAATACGGCCCATGCCTTTGGCGTCATTGCCTGTTTTCTTGCAGAAACAATCTCACCGGATAATTACAGAACTCCTTCAGATTTTATTCCAGATGATGTCAGCTACGATGGCTACCAGGAAGTTGGCGATGTGAAATCCCATATCACCGGTCTAATCGAAAACTATCGAATTCCAGGGCGCAAGAAAATGCAAAAAGAGATTACGGATTTGCTTTACAATGTTGCGGTTAATGAAATTGTTGATTATTGGATTAGTGCCTGGGAGAAAGGTGGCTATCAAGCGGGGATGTTCGCCAGTACCGGGAAAAAGATCTCCCATAGAATCTCGGTATCTGAAAAAAAAGCAGCTGACCAACAGCCGGCACTTTAGGGGCAGGTCCTGCCCATCAATTTCTGAGACGAAAATAACATCCCGCCCAAACCTATGGGCGGGATTTTTTTTGGCTTTTTTCGGATAAAAGAATAGCAACTATTTTCATTTATCTTTTAACCACACGGTAAATAATCAACAGAACGATAGAGCCGCAAACGGCAATAATTAAGCTGCGAAGATCGAATCCGGTAACCTTACCGAAACCAATAGCGGAACTTACAAAACCGCCCCCGATAGCGCCGGCAATTCCCAGTAAAATGGTGATAAAGATTCCACCCGGATCTTTGCCGGGCATCAAAAATTTAGCAATAACGCCAACCACCAATCCCAGGATAATCCATGAAAAGATTCCCATATAACCTCCTTTTTAAGCCTAAATTGAGCGTTTCAAATTTTGAAAAAGGAATGTTTTTCGACCATTACATATCCGCATGATTGACAGCCTTTTCATAATAATTCAATCTCTAACATTCATTTTGACTCGCGATCAGGCCGCCAGTGCGCCGTCTATATCGGCGATGAGGTCGTCGGCATCCTCGATGCCGACGGACAACCGGAGAAGGTTGTCGCTGATGCCCAATTCGGCGCGCTCGGCCGCCGTGATTTTTTCATGGGATGTTGTCGCCGGGGAGCAAATTATGGTTTCCACCCCCCCGAGGCTGAGGGCCGGAGTGATCACCTCCAGATTTTTTAAGAACCGTTCCGGCTTCTGGCCGTCGAGCTCAAATGCCAGCATGCCGCCGAATGCTTTCATTTGATTTTTGGCCACCTCATATCCCGGGTGTTTTTCAAGGCCGGGATAGTACACATTCGGGATGCGGGGATGATTTTGAAGGTATTCGGCAATCATGCGGGCATTCCGGGTTTGTTTATCTACCCGAACACCTAAAGTTTTCAGGCTTCTTTCCAGCAGGTAACAGCTCATCGCATTCAGGCTGCCGCCCAGGTTGGCTGCCGTCGCCGAAATTTTGCTTGCCAGCTCTTTTCGGGTTAACACCGCCCCGCAGCACAGGTCGCTGTGGCCGCCCAGATACTTGGTGCCGCTGTGGACAGCGATATCAATGCCCAGGTCAAGGGGATTCTGGTTAATCGGCGTCGCAAATGTATTGTCGATAATACTCAGGGCATTGCTGGTTTTGGCAATCTGAGCGGTTGTGGCGATGTCCGTAATTAAAAGCAACGGGTTGGAAGGCGTTTCAATATAAATGACCTTGGTGTTTTTTTGCACCGCCTGTTCAATATCTTCGGTCCGGTTGGAGACAAAGCTATATTCGATCCCGAAGCGTTTATAATCAGCGGTTACGAAATGATGCGTCCCGCCGTAGATATCTTTTTGGAGGACCACATGATCTCCGCTGTTGAGAAAAGATAGCATGGTGGTGCTGATGGCCGCCATGCCCGAACTGAACAGCAGTCCATCTTCCGCGTTTTCCAGTTCACACAGCTTCTGAACAACGGCTTTTTGGTTGGGAATGTTGAAGTATCGCGGATACACGTTTTCAGGTGTATCCAGATATTCAAACGAAGAAGACGTATAAACAGGTGTATTCAGACCTCTGGTGTTCGGGTCTTTGCGAGTGCCGCTGTGGACGCACTGGGTATCTTTTTTCATGATCAAATCCTTCTTTTAAAATAAAATGCAGTTATGTTAGATACTTATCAATCTTTGCGATAATCTACAACCTGCGGTTCTTTGCCATAATGAATCCGGCTCTGCGACGCTTGTGTTTCAGCAACGACGCGACCGGCTTTGACGACTGTCAAACGGGCCGGGCAAAGGCGGAGCGCATCCAGCACGCTGCGGGCATCTAAAATTACGAAATCAGCCCGGCGACCGGGCAAAATGCCGTAGGAATCACCGATGCCAAAGGCTTTGGCCGAATTGACGGTAATCGTGTCAAACATCTGCTGCATTTCATCAAAGCCCGACATATGACAGACATGAATGGTCAACTGGGCAGCAGCCAGCATATCTCCCTTGCCCAGCGGATACCAGGGATCCATAATCGAGTCGTGACCCAAGCAGACATTGATGCCGGCGGCCAATAATTCCTTGATCCGGGTTATTCCGCGGCGTTTGGGGTAGGTGTCGAAGCGCGCCTGCAGCACCGTGTTGTCAAAAGGATTGGCGATGATGTTCACACCGGCCTGGCCCAGCAATCCCTGGAGTTTAAATGCATAGGCGTTGTTGTAGGAGTGCATGGCGGTGGTGTGTCCGGCTGAAACGCGATTTTCAAATCCCCTTTTGATCGCCTGGGATGCCAGCACTTCGAGGAAGCGGGAATGATCATCATCGGTTTCGTCGCAATGGACATCGATCATACAGTCAAATTTTTCCGCCAGCGCGTAGACGATGCCGATGGACTCAACGCCATCTTCCCGGGTCCATTCACAGTGAGGGATGCCACCGACCAGATCGGCGCCCAGCGTCAGAGCTTCACGCATCAGTTCCGGTGCCTCAGGATAGGACAGGATGCCGTCCTGAGGAAAAGCCACAATCTGGATATCGGCGATCTCGCTGACGTTTTCCCGCAGCTCCAGCATATATTTTAAGGCCGTCAGGCTGGGATCACAGACATCGATGTGGGTGCGAATATAAAGCGTGCCCTGGGCGACCTCCCACTCGACGGCGCGTCGCGCGCGATCCTTAAAATCTTCAAATTGGGGATACGCTTTTTTGTACTCGCCCCATACCTGAATGCCTTCCGGATGGCTGCCGCTGATGTTGTAACGCGGGATTCCGGCCGTGAGCGCTGCATCCAAATGCAAATGGGGATCAATAAACGGCGGGCAGACCAGATTTCCGCCGGCGTCGATTTCCTTTTCCGCCGAGATCTTCAGCCGGGGTCCGATTTCGGCAAAAGTGCCTGCACCGACAGCCAGGTCGACAAGTTCGTCCCTATCCGCAAGACGGGCATTTCTGACAATGAGATCCATTTGCTGCTCCTTTTTTATTTTTGCGTTAAACCGTGTTTGATAGGCTCCGGTGTCATGGGCAGATCGTACATGCGAAGCTTGACAGCGTCAAAGATAGCGTTGGCCACAGCCCGCTTTAGCGCCCGTTAATTTGAGGGTCTGGCGCAGATAGTTTAAAAGGGTGATTTCACCATCAACCGGGTCGTCAATTTTCCGGTTGTTTACGGCGAGTTGGATTGTGACTTTTTCGTCCATTTCCGCCACTCCCGGTACCGGAATTAAGGCAACGAAGCCGAATCATCGTTGGTCTAAATGGCCTTATCTACGGCGAGAATCTTCTGGTGCGTCGATTCCCATATGGATTTATTGGAAAACTTTGCGTCGATGGTATCACCACTAAGAAAAATTATCATGTGGTGTCAACCCAAAAGAAAGGAAGGGACGGTTTCTTTGCGTGCTTCCTGATAACCGGCTGATTATTTAAAGGAGAGCAGTGACGTCAAACGAATACCGGCCAATGCGCGGGCGGTGTTTGGATGATGCAAAAAGCACGGCATAATGCGAAACAAAAGCTGTTTTTATCTGAATTTATTTCTATCCGCCCAGCCCGATCCTACTATGCGTTTGCCGCCACTGGACGTAGGGCACACTTTTGATCTGCTTCAGATCACTTGCGGGGATGCAGCCAACGGTCGAGTTGGGCATATAAAAACATTGTTGACCTTTGTGAGGGCCTTCTTCCAGTATCCAGCCTTCTTGAATGGCAACCTTTTTACCCACAAATTCGGCAACCTCAGAATTGTAATCGGTGTCATTTAGTGGTTGAAATACAGCTTCAAAATACATAGTTTATCTCCTTATGATTGAACGATTCCGATCAAAAGGTTAAAGGTTTGCTAAAATACGCCTAAAAAAATAAAAGTCAATATTTTTTAATAATTTAAGCATAAAATTTTTCGACCCATAATCACAGCAATTAACCCTAAGGGTGCCTTAAATGAAAGCAAAAGCATTAAAAGACCATTATAAATCCAAATGTAAGAAAGCGGACACAGCGGTTCGCATGATCCGCGCCGGTCAAAGAGTGTTTATCGGTTCTTCATGCGGGGAACCTCAGCACTTAGTCAGGGCGCTCATGGATAATGCGCCCTTTTTTTCAGATGTGGAAATTGTGCGGCTGCTAAGTGTCGAGGGATCCCTCTTGGCACTGATGGCCGACGAATATCGGGGGCACAGTTTCCATTTGCGGTCCATTTACCAGGGCTCCGATCAAACCAAGGGTCTGCGTGCCAATAAACGGTTTATTACGCCGATGAACCTGTGTGCAGTTCCGGATTTATTTAAGAAAAGGCTTTTTCCGCTGCATGTTGCATTAATCCAGTTATCACCGCCGGATGATCATGGCTGGATGAGTCTGGGTATTTCTGTGGATGTCACGCTGGCCGCCGCCCAATCTGCGAATTTGGTAATCGCCCAGGTGAATTCCAAGATGCCCCGGGTGCCGGGGCACGGCTTCATCCATTTAAATGATGTTGACGTAATTGTTGAATACGAAGAGGAACTGTTGAGTTCATATGATTTGCCCGAATATGAATCTGCCCCTGAAATTGCGGGTATAACCGCTAACTTGGTAGACGATGGTTCCACCATTCAACTCGGATTGGCAGAACTTACCACGCCTATCGCCGATGCATTCGCAGACAAAAACGATCTGGGTGTTCATACGGAGATCTTGACCGATGATTTAATGGCCCTGGTGTCTAAAGGCGTGGTTACCAATCGCTATAAAGGTATAAACGATGGCAAACTCGTCGCCAGCGGAGCGATTGGTAGTCAAAAATTTTATCATAAATTGCATAACAATGTGGCCCTCGAGTTTCGACCGTCTGATTATGTCAATCATCCTGCCATCATTTCTCAAAACCATAAAATGATCGCTATTAATTTTGCGCGCACCATGGATCTCACCGGACAGGTCTATGCCGATGCGCTTCCCCAGAACCATTTTTCGGGGGTAACCGGTATGCTTGATTTCATTATGGGGGCCGCCATGTCGCCTTTAGGCAAATCGATTATTGTCATTTCCGCAAGAAGCATCGACGATAAAATCAGCCGGATTATTCCGAAATCAGATGTGGGGTCAATTTTAGTTCCAAAAGGTTATGTTTCTTATGTGGTCAGTGAATTTGGAATAGTCAATCTTTTCGGCAAGAATGTTGAAGAAAGAGCAATGGCGATGATCAGTCTGGCCCATCCGGATTTTCGCGATGAGCTTTTCAGCACGGCCCAGGAATCGGGACTCATCGATCGAAATAAATCGCTGAATGAATCCTTATTTGGTGTGTACCCGGCCAGAATGGAGGAAACCCGGGTCTACGATGGTATCGAGGTCACCTTCCGCCCGGCCAAACCCGTTGATGGCCGCATAATTCAGGAACATTTCTATGCTATGGATGATAAGGATGTCCAGACCCGATTTTTTAGTCTGCGCAGAAGTTTTTATAGAGAAGATATGGCAGATATGTTCCAGGTAGACTATATTAAGAATCTTTCGATGGTTGCGGTCACCGGTGAGGTTGGGTTTGAAGAAGTCATCGGTCTCGGGATGTACGCGCTTGATGAGGGTACGGTTGCAGAAGTTGCATTTTCTGTCTCTAAAGAATGGCAGGGTAAGGGGATTGCCAGCCTACTATTAGAAAAAATTGCTGAGGCTGCCTGCGAAACCGGCATTACCAGCTTGGTCGCCTATATGCTTGCAACCAATAAAGGCATGATCAAGCTGTTTAATAAACTACCTTACAAAGTGGAAACCACACTAGGAGAAGGCACCTTGATACTTCGATGTAATTTTGAGAAAGAAACGTGATCATGCCTGTACACAATATTGACATCGCCAACGTTTTCGATGAAATTGCCGATTTTTTGGAAATCGAAGGTGAGAATCCGTTTCGCATCCGGGCCTATCGAAATGCGGCCCGCACCGTTCGCGGTTTGGGAGCTGAGTTGAAAGATATGGTGGCGGACAACGCCGATCTCACAGAACTTCCGGGTATCGGCAAAGAACTCGCCGCCAAGATCCACGAGATCCTGGAAACGGGCACGGCGAAAGCCCTCCTCAAGCTTCAAGCGCGCATTCCCAAGACGGTTCGAGAAATTTTAAGACTGCCCAATCTTGGCCCCAAGCGGGTGCGGGTATTATATCACGATTTGAAGATCGAAACCCTGCAACAGTTGTGGCAAGCTGCCAGGAAAGGGCACATCCGGGCCCTTGATGGTTTCGGTGAAAAAACCGAAAATGCAATTCTGGACGCTATTGAGGCTCAGGCTCAAAAAGAAAAACGCTATAAAATTGCCGAGGCCAAACCGTATGTGGATAGCCTCATCGAATACTTGCAGAAGCTGCCCGGTGTAAACGACGTGTTGGTGGCCGGCAGTTATCGGCGTTGCCGGGAAACGGTAGGCGATCTGGACATCCTGGTTACAGCCCGCAAAGGAAGCCCGGTGATGGATCGGTTCGTGGAATATGATGAAGTCAAGAATGTACGATCCAAGGGTGCGACCCGCTCCAGTGTTGTGCTGCGCTGCGGGCTGCAGATTGATGTCAGACGCGTTGCGCAAGCCAGTTTTGGCGCGGCGCTGCAATATTTTACCGGCAGCAAATCCCATAATATTGCCATTCGACGTCTGGGACAACAGCGCGGATTAAAGATTAATGAATACGGGGTATTTAGGTTTGAGAAGCGCATGGCCGGAAAGACGGAGGCCTCCGTATACCGGATGGTGGATTTGCCTTACATCCCTCCCGAGCTAAGGGAAAATCGGGGTGAAATCGAAGCAGCTCGCGATAAACGCTTGCCGAATTTAATTGAATTTTCAGACTTAAAAGGGGATTTGCATGTTCATACCGATTATACCGATGGCCGCAACAGCCTCCGAGAAATGGCGCTGGCGGCCAAACAGCGCGGGTACAAATACCTTGCCGTTACCGAACACTCGGATCGTTTAAAAATTGCCGGAGGTCTTGACCCGCCAAAGCTGCTAAAGCAAATGGAAGAAATTGATTTGCTTAACGAAGAGCTTGGGGGTCTTACCCTCCTGAAGGGAATTGAAGTCGAAATTCTGGAAGATGGTCGCCTGGATTTAGCGGATAATGTTCTGGCAAAGCTGGATCTGGTCGTGGGAACCATCCATAGCCATTTCGATTTATCGCAGCAGAAGCAAACCGAACGTATTTTTCGCGCCATGGATCATCCCTATTTTACGTTTCTGGCCCATCCCAGCGGTCGCCTGATAAATGAACGCGAGCCATATGAAGTGGATATGATACAGATCATACGCAAAGCGCGGGAGCGCGGTTGTTTCCTTGAGCTGAACGCCAACCCCCGGCGTCTGGATCTTTATGACACCTATTGCCAGGTGGCCAAAGCGCAGGGCGTTTTGGTGGCGATCAACTCGGATGCCCACCAGGTGAATGCGTTTGACGACATCGGTTTTGGTGTAGGTCAGGCCCGGCGCGGCTGGCTGGAAAAAGGCGATGTGCTCAATACGCGTTCCCTGACGCAACTGCGTAAGTTGCTGAAACAGACCATGAGTTAGGCGGCCGCTGGCCGCCGGGTTCAAGGTTCTGGCGTCCGTCCAAAATCTGTGAGATACCTTGTACCGTGGGCTTGCGCCTGCAGATGTCTCCCTCATCATTTTATGAAGGTCTACCCGTTTTTTGCTGCTAGTATTTTCTATAATATTAAATTTTCCGAAAATAATTCTTGACAAACGGTATTTAATTGAATAATTATTCGTTAATAAAGGAAAATAGAGAATGATTGACGCTGTCAGCTTAAAAATACTGAAAATATTGCAGAAAAAAGCGCGGATTCCCAATGTCGAGGTGGCCCGGCAGGTGGGGATGGCGCCTTCGGCCGTTCTGGAGCGCATCCGTAAACTGGAAAAACAGGGATTCATCGACGGGTATGAGGTCAGGCTGAATCCGAAGCGGTTTGCCAGAAGTCTGGTGGCCTTTGTGAGAGTCAAGATAAAAAAGCTCAGCGATGAAAGAAAAATAGGGGAAAAGCTAAGCAGGATAGCCGAGGTCCAGGAAGTTCATTACGTGGCGGGTGAAGATGCATTCCTTGTCAAAGTTCGCGTGGCCGACACCGAAGATCTCGGTCGGCTCACCCGGGAAAAAATCGCGGCAATTGCCTCGGTGCAATCCACCCAAACAGCGATTGTGTTGTCCACGTATAAGGAGACGGCTAGGATTCCGATTGAAATCGTAAGTGCCTAAAATTTTGGTGTCGCTAGGCTCCATCTTTTTATATTAAAATGATAGAATTCCTTAACTTTAGGCACTTTAGATCACTTTTTACTTTAGTCACTAAGTATAATATTCCATGTCGCAGTACTTCAAGAAGGGGTGAGACATGATTCGAATCAACGAGAATTACCTGAAACTGCAGGCCTCGTATCTGTTTTCGGAAATTCGGAAACGGACAGATGAATTTCAAGAGGCAAATCCGGACAAAGATATCATCAAGCTGGGTATCGGGGATGTTACGCAACCCTTGCCGCAAGCCTGCATCGAGGCTTTTCATGGTGCCGTGGATGAAATGGCCGATGACGCCACCTTCCGGGGATATGGTCCCGAGCAGGGTTACGCTTTTCTGCGGGAAAAGATTGCCAGCGCCGACTTCCAGGATCGCGGTGCCGATATATCGGCTGATGAAGTCTTTGTCAGTGACGGGTCCAAATGTGATACGGGTAATATCCAGGAAATTTTTGCAACCGACATCAACATCGCCATTCCCGACCCTGTGTATCCGGTCTATCTGGACACCAATGTGATGGCCGGCCGCACCGGTTCCTTTGGTGACGGACGCTATGACGGCATCACCTATCTGGAAAGCATCCGGGAAAACGGATTTATCCCGGATTTTCCGGGGGAAAACATCGACCTGATATACCTGTGTTTTCCCAACAACCCCACCGGCGCCACCATCACCCGATCCCAGCTTCAAAACTGGGTGAATTTTGCCAGAGAGAAGAAAGCCCTGATTCTTTATGATGCCGCTTATGAGTCCTATATTCAGGATTCCGACCTGCCCAAATCGATATTTGAAATCGACGGTGCCCGGGAAGTGGCCATTGAGTTCAGAAGCTTTTCCAAAACCGCCGGATTTACCGGGACCCGTTGCGCCTATGCGGTGGTGCCGACAACCT
>JASFGZ010000092.1:0-11473 GCA_050123495.1 Desulfobacterales bacterium | reverse complement strand
AAATCCGCTTGAGGAAAGGGCCTCTATTTCAACCATTTTGCTCTGGGCAAGCATGGGAGCCTGGGTATAGAACTGGGCGGCGGTATTCATGGCCAAGCTCTGGGAATGCATACGATATACACTGACCAATACGATGGACATAACGGCCAGGGCGACCATGACTTCAAGCAGCGTGAAACCGAACGAGCATCCGATAGCTTTAGGGTGGGCTTTGTAATATCTATATCTTAAATCAAGCATTAGCTGTGCACTATTTTATACATGTTTCGTTTATATCATTATACAAAATTTAACACTTATTATTCAATATTTTTTTTAAAAGGGAGAATACAAAATGATCAGAGAAAAACATCTAGGCACAATTGACTCGGTGGTTTCGCTTGGAACGGTCGTTTAATTATCAAAGCTGGCGTACGTCTCATATCTTGTTACTTCTGAGAGAAACGGCTCAATTAAAAAAGATATGTATTCCGTATCATCTTGAAGATGAATTAGGAGTTTATCCGAATAGCCGGTCTTATAAAACGTAATCTCCGCCTGACCCGAGTTTATTTTTCCACGGATTGGATATTCAACATCGGCTATCGTCAGATCACCCGGAATAGAAACAGCATTCAGGGCGGCACTTTCACGGTCCTCGGCCGACATTGATTCATCGGTTTCCCAGTACCGCTGCGTATCCAGATCGATATGCAGGGTATAGTTTTTTTGATTTTGTATGGCCGCCTCTTTTAAAGCGCGAACTTTGCCGATAATCCAGCGGGCGCCTTTTTTACCCTCGTCTAAAAAAAGGGTGTCATGGAAGCGCGGAACGCTAAAAACAAGCATGATACCCAGCAGTGTTATGACCACAATCAGCTCCAGCAGGGTAAAACCACTATCATGTCCGTCGTTGGTCGTCCGTTGTCCGTTGTTGGGGAATGTTTTGGTCTTACAATATCCTAAAAAGTATTTTGATAGTAAGCACATGGTGAAGCGGCTCATTCAAAGTTTTTCATGCAACTGACAACAGACAACGAACGACGGACATCTTTTTTTATTCGATTTCCCAGTTGTTTATGTCCTTATTATCCTCATCTTCTCCTCCGGGAACGCCATCGAGTCCGTAGGAGATAATGTCAAAGTCTCCGTGCACGCCGGGAGAAATATATACAAATTCATTTCCCCAGGGGTCTTTCATGACTTTATTTTTTTCAAGATATCCGCCCTTGCGCCAGTTTTTGGGTATCACACCGGTTTGAGGCACTTCGATTAAAGACTGAAGGCCCTGTTCGGTTGACGGATACACGCCGTTGTCAAGCTTATACATCTTTAAAGCGGTCTCCAGGGTGGCGATATCCATTTTCGCTTTTACGCGTTTTGCTCTCTCCGGCTCCCCCATTATCTTCGGCCCGATGTAAAGCGCCAGGATGCCCAGTATGATCACAACAACCATTAACTCAATTAAAGTAAATCCCCGGTTGTCATTTCTAGTTTTGTACACCATATTGCTTTTTCCTTTTCTAAGCTGATTAGAATAAATTACCATTTTTAACGAATCAGCTGGTTCATTTCAAAAATGGGGAGGCATATTGAAAGCACGATAAATCCGACAACACACCCCATCACTAAAATCATAACCGGTTCCAGATAGGAAGTCAGTCGCAGGATGCTGGATTCAGCCTCTTTTTCGAAAACGTCTGCGATTTTATTGAGCATACCTTCCAATTGACCGCTTTGTTCCCCGACCTGAATCATTTGAATGGACAATTGCGGAAATACACCGCCTTCGTTTAAAGACGCCCACAGCGCCTGGCCTTTACCGACATCTAGCGCAGCGGACTGCACGGCATTGGCGATCAGCACATTGCCGGCGATATTTTTGACAATATCCAGCGCAATTAACATGGAGACCCCGTTTTCGAGGAGAGACCCCAGTGTCCTGGTAAATCGGGCCACCGCCAGTTTTCTGGCTAAAACCCCAAAAACGGGTAAAGAAAGTATGGTTTTATCGTAAGCATAACGACCGTTCTCGGTTTTCTTAAGTCGCTGCAGGGTGATGCCGGCGGCAATAGCAATAATAAGGATAACCCACCAAAACGATTTGAAAAAATTGCTCAAAAAAATGAGCAATCGGGTCGGTGTCGGCAGGACCTGGTTCATATCCAAAAAAATAGCCGTGATGCTGGGCACAATATAAGTCAATAATACAAACAGTACGAGGGTACCGATTACACACATGAATATCGGATAGGCCAGGGCGGTCTGAATTCGATTGATTAAATCCTGTTGTTTTTCAGTAAGATCCGCCAGTCGTTCGAGAACAATTTCAAGCGTGCCGGAAGTTTCCCCGGCGCGGACCATATTAATAAAAAGGGGCGGAAATATTCTCGGATATTGAGATAAGGCCTGCGCAAAACTCTGGCCTTCAACGATGGCATCTTTAACCTGGGCCAATACCGTTTTTAATCGAGTGGATTTGGTTTGGGGCAGTAAGGCCTCCAATGCGGAGACAAGCGGAAAACCGGCAGAGATCAGGGTTGCCAGTTGCCGCGTTAACATTGCAATTTCGGAAGGTTTGACACGCGTTAAATAACGAGACAGGTCGCCGATACGCGTCGTCTTTTTTTCCGGAGTCTCCTGGGATTCTTTGATCGATACCGGAAAGATACCGGTTGCCCGCAGCTTTTGACGGGCGGCACGCGCACCGTCTGCATCAATAATCCCGGAGGTCGTCTTTCCTTTGGCGTCCAGTGCCGTATATTCAAAAACAGGCATTTCAAATTGCCTCAGTGATTCCAGATATATTTCGCACCAACCAATCTACAAATACTAAGAATATTACGATATTAGGCTATTTTCAACCTAAAAATTTTCACCCACCCCCTTGGGCGGGGCTTTTATCCTCACTTTTCGCCTCCCGTTTAATTTAATCTTTACGGGAATGGGTCATTTACTATTTTAAATCCTCTTCTGAAACAGCTCTTTCGGGAGGATCCACATGGACAATGACGTCCAAGACTTCCGGGATTTCCCCGATGATACGGTCTTTGACGTCATCGGCGATGAAATGGCCTTCGCGCACGGTTATGGAACCGTCGACAACGATATGCAGATCCACCTGAATGCTGGAGCTGATATAGCGTGTCCTGATATCATGAACCTGCAAAACATCTTCGTTTTTAAGCGCCATCGCGCTAATTTTTTTGCGTGTCGCGGAGGGTACCCCGGCATCGATCAGCTCGCTGATGGCAGGCCAGATGATTTTTATGGAAGCATGTAAAATGAAGATGGAAACCACAGCAGCACCGAGGTGGTCAAGGAATGACCAGGATGGAAAAGCCCTGGCACCGGCAACGGCAAATAAAACCGGCAGCGAACTTAACGCATCTGTTCGATGGTGCCAGGCATTGGCCGCCAGTGCAGGGCTTTTAAGGCGTTTACCGGTTTTGGCCGTCCAGCGATAAATAACTTCTTTGCAAATTATGGAAACAAATGCCGCCAGAACCGCAATCCAGCCCGGCGGGGTAGCGTGTTTTTGCTGTAGCGTTGAAATGGCTTTCCATCCGATTCCGATGCCGGCTGCAACGAGTACCACTCCGATAAAAACAGTCACCAGGGTTTCCAAACGCTTATGACCATATGGATGATCGTCATCCGGTGGGCGAGACCAGTAATGTGAGCCTGCAATAACAGCAATATCCGTTGTCAGATCTGTGAGGCTGTGAATGGCATCGGCGATCAGAGCCTGACTTTTTCCAATAATTCCAGCGATGAATTTGAAACCTGCCAGAAACAAATTTGCCAAAAGCCCAACCCAGGTAACCTGGCGGACGATCTTTTCTCTTGCAGCAGCATGTGCCGTTGAAGCATGTTCCCCATTTTCCTTCTGAATCACATTAGGCCCTCCTCAATTCAACTCGATAATGATTTAAATGGGCTGTCGCTGTTGCCATATATGGCATTTTGACCTATAAAATAACACTACCTTGAAATTGAATTTAAATAAAGATTTATCATTGTTATTGCTGTTCCGATTCTCTTTTGCCTGTATCTTTAGCTTTAGGAGGCAACTTTGAAAAAAATTCATATCATTTTTATCTTGACCGTTTTTTTTCTGCTTGCATGTGAAGAAACGGGGCTGAATCTAAAAATTCGTTTTGATCAAATCCAGGGCCTGCAATCGGACAATCGGGTGATTTTTGAATCGAATCACGTCGGCCGGGTGACACGCGTATTTTACGCCAAAGAAGGTCATTATCTGGTGGATCTAATCATAGAAGAAGACTTTGCTAACGCCGCTACCGAAGACTCACGATTTTACATTATTGATGATCCCCAAGCCGCTGAAAAAAAAGCCGTTGAGATCCTGCAAATCCGCAAAGGCGGCACGCCTCTAGCAGATGGGTCAATGGTTGAAGGCGCCACGCGACCCGCTGCTGTAGATCAGAAAATGCTGGAAAATTTTGACAAACAGACCGGCAAACTTGGGGAAAAACTGCAGCAATTTTTTGAAAATCTTAAAAAACTGCCCGAAAGCGATGAAGTGAAACAGCTGCAGAAGGATTTAGAAGAATTAGGCCGGGAAATGGAGAAAGCGGGAAAAGCAGTCCGTGATAAAATGCAGACTGAAGTTATGCCCTTGATTAAAGAAGAACTTGAGCGCCTTAAAAAGCGATTAGAGAATTTCGGCCGCGAAAAGGAAGTAGAACCGCTCGAGGAACAGCTGGAGAAGCTAACAACCACTTAAATTTCTCATTTAAGATTTGAATTGGCCACAGACTCACACAGACTGACACGGACCTTTTGTTCGGCCGACATTGGCCGAACAAAAATTGTCATCCCGCTGCGCAGGATCAAAAAATATAAACAAATAAAGTGAGACAGGTAGGAAAGTCATATTTTATTATCCGAAATACGACCATAATTAGTTAACTGTTTGCCCGCAGGGCATACAGTTTTTCCTCGGGCAATGTCGCCCGAGGAAATAATTCTGTCTGTGTAGGTCTGTGTGGGTCTGTGGCTAATAGAAAATTACTAACGAATCTAAGGAGCTGCCAATGAACCTTCTCAACAGTTTCAGTTTTGAACTGCCGACCAGAATTGAATACGGTGTCGGCGCAGCGATACGGCTGGTTGATATCATCAAAGCGCTTAATGCTGAAAGCATACTCATCGTTACAGATAAAGGCATAGGGAATTCCGGGCTGCTGGAGCGTATTTCAAAACGATTAGATGCCGACAATATAGCCTGGAAGGTTTTTGATAATGTAGAGCCCAACCCAAAGGATTACAACGTTCAGGAGGGCGCTGAAATGGCAAAGCAGCTTGATCCGGATTGCCTGGTGGCTGTCGGTGGGGGCAGCCCGATCGATTGTGCCAAAGCGATTGCGGTCGTGGCACGACAGGGAGGTGCCGCCCGCGATTACGAAGGCCCCCATAAAATTGGCGCGGATGTTCTACCGTTGATCGCTATTCCGACCACCGCCGGGACCGGCAGTGAGGTGACCTTTAGCTCGGTGATCACCGACGCCCATGAAAAATATAAATTTAGTATCAAAGATCCGAAGATTGCGCCAAAGGTGGCGTTGGTGGATCCTGAGATGACCTTGACCATGCCGCCGGAATTAACGGCGGCAACCGGAATGGATGCCTTGACGCATGCCGTCGAGGGGTTTACCGCCAATGTTTCAGAACCCCTGGCGGATTCGGCGGCCCTTTATGCGATCGAAATGATAAATACGTATCTGAGAGGTGCTGTATCAGACGGCAATAATCTGGAAGCAAGGGCGGGGATGCTTCTGGGCAGTTTGCTGGCGGGAATCGCCTTCAGCCATTCCGATGTTGCCGCAGTCCATTGTGTGGCCGAAGCGCTTGGTGGAAAATACGACGCGGCCCATGGGGTTTGCAACGCCGTTGTTTTACCGGCGGTGATGGAATACAATCTGGAATACTGCAAAGATAGATATGCGCGCATAGCCACGGCAATGGGGCTGACTTACGACAATATCGACGCGGGTGCCCGCCAGGCTGTCACGGCCGTACAAAAACTGGCCAGCGATGTTCATCTGCCCGAGTTTGGCTCCCTGGGGGTTCAAGAAAAGGACTTTGAAGAACTGGCGCTGAATTCGTTTAAAAACGGAAGCAATATCGATAACCCGCGCCCCATGTCAAAAGAGGATTACTTAAGCTTGTTTAAAACCCTTTCCAGTTAGAATGGATTTCAAAGCCAAAAATTATGGCCAAGGGTCTAACAAAGGAGTGCCTAAAATGCCTAAAATGGGCTAAAGTGCCTAAAGTTTAGTGACTCTGTCATTTAAATATAAAAAAGATGGAGCAAAGCGAGACCATAATTTAGGCACTTTAGGCACTTTGAGTATTTTAAATTTAATTCCATATCATTACTAAACATGGCAAGAGAATTTGAGTTACAATACCGAGCAAACGAAGACCCGACTCATTCACGCACAAACCCGGGATCATTATCAGCGGGTGCGCAAACTTTTCCGGCAATATGCGGATTCCCTGGGTTTTGATCTTGAATTCCAGGGCTTCCATCAAGAACTGGAGAATCTTCCCGGAGACTACTCGCCGCCGCAGGGCTGTATTCTAATGGCCGTAAGGGCGGAGGAATTTGTCGGATGCGTCGCATTGCGTCCTCTGGAAGATAGAATTTGCGAAATGAAGCGACTGTTTGTACTCCCGGGTTTTCGAGGCCGAAAAATCGGACGGGCCCTGGCACGGGGCATCATTGATGAGGCCCGCGCACGCGGCTATGAGCGCATACGTCTTGACACCATCGAATCCATGACAGAAGCGAAGCAACTTTACCGATCGCTGGGCTTTCGGCCCATAAAACCTTATCGGTATAATCCCCTTGATCATCCCACCTATTTTGAACTGGATTTGCGTGAATAACAAGTGTATTCACCGCAGAGACGCAGAGGGCGCAGAGCGTTTTAATCCATTTTGTTTTCCTCTCAAAAAAACAGGCCAAAAGGAAATAATCTCTGCGAACTCTGCGTCTCTGCGGTGAGCTTATGTATAAGTCAGGAGGAGAAACGCACATGCTGATTTCGTTAATTGCAGCGATGGCGAAAAATCGGATAATCGGACGGCAAGGGGAGATTCCATGGAAAATCCCCGGGGAACAGAAGATGTTCAAAAAGATCACCATCGGCCATGCGGTAATCATGGGAAGAAAGACCTATGAATCCATCGGACGGCCGCTTCCCGACCGAACCAATATCGTCGTTACCCGACAAAAGGAATACCGCGCAGAGGGGAGCATTGTCGTTCATGATCTGTCGGACGCTTTAAATCACTGCCCGCAAGATGAAAATGAAGCTTTTATCTGCGGCGGCGGGCAATTGTATCATGAGGCACTTCCCATCGCCGATCGTATCTATTTAACGGTGATTCCCAGAGAAATAACGGGCGACACCTATTTTCCCGAGATTTCATCAGCTGATTTTCGCGTTAAAGAATCCAAAACCATTGAAGGTATTGAGCCCTTTAATTTTTATGTTTATGAGCGAATCGCGCGTTGAAGAAAAAAATGCTTCCCTCTTCGAAAGAAGTTTTCCTTGTACAATGAAAACCTTTTTGTTAAATCATATAGTAAGATTTTCTTATTCGACATTTCCAAAGCCACAGTCGTTTCTAAATCCCTCCATGTAAATATTATGAAAAAACCTAATCCCGAATACATAAAACGATTATATGAAATCGTAAACGCAAGTCCGTACTTTGAATTGCTTTCTATGAAACTGCGGGATGTGGGAATCGGTTATTCCGTTCTTGAAATTGCGCTGGCCCAAAAACATTTACAGCCTTTCGGAATGGTTCATGGCGGTGTGTTTGCATCCATCATCGATGCGGCCGCGTTTTGGTCGGTTTATATCGGGATCGAAGATCAGACGGCAGGCCTAACAACCGTCGACTTAAAACTAAACTATCTCGCACCGGCAGCATCCGGCAAATTAATTGCCAGGGGTCGCCAGATTAAAGTTGGCAGTACGCTTGGATACGCTGAAGCGGAGGTTACGGATGAAACCGGAAAGATCCTGACCCACGGCACCTCCACGGTTATCATCTTGCCCGGCAAGGCGATTGAAGACGATCCTCCGCTACCTTCGAAATTAATCGAGTAAAAACCGCATGTCGCGTTTTTTAATTATTTTATATCAACGAGATTGTACGCTTATACGATTATAAGATTACAAGATTATTAGGTTATAGAGGAGAGATTGATGACGGAAACCAAAACTGAAAAATACGGTTGGAGTCAGGAGATGTCGACGGCGTTGCTGGATAAACTCAAAGCGGATCTTAAACGTTCCATGCTGAATAAAAATATAGAGGCCAGAAGCGCCATCCGACAAATAATGGCCGAGTTTCCCAAGCTGACGGTACCCATCACCCTGGAAAGCGGCAAAAAAACGACGCGTCCCAAAAAGAGCCAAGAGATTACCAACGATGATATCATCGGAATCATCCAGGGGCTGGCAAAATCCGAACGTATTGTCCTGGAAGCCAAAAAAGAAGAATCTTCAGAATATCTCAACATTCTTGAATCCTATTTGCCAAGGATGGCCACCCGCGAGGAGATCATTGCCTGGATTAAGGAAAACATAGATTTCTCCGCGTATAAGAACAAAATGCAGGCGATGGGTGCCATCATGAAGCACTTCGGCAAACAGGCGGATGGGAAGATGGTGAATATAATCTTACAGGAATGGGAATAAAAACACCCGAGAAGTTTGATCCCTTTACAGATCGCACGGCGCGGGATATCCGTAATACCCTTTCGGAGGCGTTTGCGGCTGCATTGGTTGAAATGGACCCCGCCGAATATTTAAATGCAGCCCGTAAATGGCGATCGCAAAAACCTTCGGCGCCTTACATCCAGTATATTGACAAGCGTCTTCAGCGTTACGATCTTGTATTCAAAACGATTCGTGAAGATTGGATCGATGACCCGTTGCGGCAAGCAGCGGTCATCTGGAATCATGGCCTTTTTTTTGAGGTTCATGATCATCTGGAAGCGATCTGGCATTCTGCGAGTGGAGATGAGCGGCAGGCGCTAAAGGGTCTGATCAAGGCAGCCGGTGTTTATGTTCACCTGGAACAGCAACACGAGCAGGCGGCCAAAAGTCTGGCAATGAAGTCATATAATCTTCTGCGGCAATACCCGCATTGCCTGTCGTTCATTGCAAATTATGAAACTTTGCTGGATAAGTTAAAGAAATGTGATCGGCTTCCGCCGCAGCTAGAAATTGCGTCCTTACATGACTAACCGTTTGGAACCAAAAGCACACATTACTTATCTATTCTGAAAAATAAAAAGCCCGTCACGAAAGCACGAGATTCTGAAAACTGAAATTGATCCGTTCTTTTCGTGTTTTCATCCTTTCGTGCTTTCGTGATTAATTAATCCTTTTTTGAAAGGAACCCTCATGGCCAAAAGGCATTTTGTTAAATCTGTACGAAGTATGGTGTTGTTTGTTTCTTTCCTTCTGACCTTTTTCCTTAATTTGGAACTCGATTTACATGCAAAATCACCTGCCGGCGAGCAGACCGGAAAAAGCTGTCTGTGGTCCATTCAAACCCAGTCGAATAAATTTTATTTACTTGGCTCGCTGCATGTTCTCAAGCAAGATGCCTATCCCTTAGCCGCTGCAATCGGAAGCGCATATGCCGACAGCCGGAAGCTTGTGTTTGAAACCGATATCGCCGCCCTGCAAGAACCGGCGATGCAGGCGAAAATGCTGCAATTGGGTTTGTACCCGGAAGGACAAAATCTGATCCAGGATATTGATGGGCGCACGCAACAGTTGCTCCAAAGAAAGATGAGCGAACTGGGATTGCCGCTTGAACAATTTGTTCGCTTCAAACCCTGGTTTCTGGCAGTGACCCTGGCAACCCTGGAACTCCAGCGGCTGGGCTTTAATCCCAATTACGGTCTTGATCTCCACTTTTTCAATCGATCAAGAACAGATGCAAAGGAAATCGGCTTTCTGGAACCAGCAGAGTTTCAGTTAAACCTACTGGGCAACATGGTCAAGAAAGATCAAATCGCTTTCTTAAATCAGACTTTGAAAGACCTGGAGATTGTCAACCAGCTGGCTGCTGATCTGGTCAAATTTTGGAAAGCCGGTAATGCGAATGGTCTTCACGAACTTTTATTTAGAAGCTTTAAGGACTACCCGGACATTCACGACCGCCTTCTGATTCGAAGAAATAAGAAATGGGTCGAAGAAATTGAAGGCATAATGCAGGAAAACAAAAATGTACTTTTTGTCGTGGGCGCCGGCCATTTGGTAGGGCCGCGAAGCGTCGTCGATTTGTTAAAGAAGAAAGGGTATAAGGTAAAACAGAAATGAAAGCAACTGAAGATCGAAGCCGATGGCGGTTTAAGCTTCACGAGGTTATTTTTGAGGCCGACACGCCGGCCGGCAAATGGTTTGATGTTTTATTGATTGTCTCCATATTGGTGAGCGTTGTTATGGTGATGCTCGACAGTGTCGGCGCCATCCAGAAAACATACGGCCCCATTTTGTTGGCCGGAGAATGGATTTTTACGGTTTTGTTCACCGTCGAATACCTTTTGCGGTTGCTCAGCGTTGGACGGCCGGTTGCCTATGCCACCAGTTTCTATGGTGTTGTCGACCTTTTAGCGATTCTGCCCACCTATCTGAGCATCATCATTCCGGGTGCCCAGTACCTGCTGGTTATCAGGATACTGCGGGTTCTGCGAATTTTCCGAATCCTTAAACTGGTGCAATATCTGGGTGAGGCGCGCCTCCTTACCCAGGCGTTGCGTGCCAGTCGACGCAAAATCACCGTATTTTTATTTGTCGTGTTAACGCTGGTCACCATTTTCGGTTCATTGATTTATCTTATCGAAGACCCCAAGGACGGTTACACCAGTATACCGAAAAGCATCTACTGGTCGATTGTTACACTGACCACCGTCGGTTACGGTGACATATCGCCCAAGACCAATCTGGGTCAGTTGCTTTCAGCTCTAATAATGATTATTGGTTATGGAATAATTGCAGTTCCGACCGGAATCGTAACCGTCGAATTAACACAGGCCTTTGGCAAAAAGATTTCAACGCAGGCCTGCCTGGAATGCGGCGCCGAAGGACACGATAGTGACGCTAAATTTTGCAAGTATTGTGGGTACCGGCTGTGAACTCTGTCGTAAACATCAAATTAGTGTGGCGTCCTTTATGTGATTTGCAAATCACGGTCCTTTTTTAGGTGTCAGTTCTTGGGTTCAGGGTTCAAAGGTTCAGGGTTCTGGGTTTCTGGGAGCCATAGAAGGCTGTCCGAATCTGTGGTTTTTGTCGGTTATCTAACTTCTGTTATTTAACCTCTGAACCTGTGAACGTTGAAACTTTGAACCGTGAGACTGACACCTGAAATCATAGTCATTACGACTTTTGGAACATTTTTGTGGGATACAACACTAGGTAAGGGTGATGAA
>JASFGZ010000091.1:0-11643 GCA_050123495.1 Desulfobacterales bacterium | reverse complement strand
GCATTTTCGATGTCGCCTTTTTTAGACAGATCCATACTGAAATTTTCGAAATAAGGCGGATTCTTGATATAGGTGGATTTTTCATCCCAGCCATAGGTGATGCTTTCGACATCAGGCAATCCCCGCCAAAATTCGTCACCGTCAAATATCTTGCCGTATTCCAACTCAAAGAATTCTTTTTTAACATGGTGCCTGATCAATGCTTCAATTTCTTGGTTTTCGGGCCAGATGTCGTCCAGATAAACCGGTTTGCCGTTGGGATCCAAACTCACCGGTTCAAAGCTCAGGTCGATATCAATGCGACCCGCCAGAGCAAAGGCCACCACCAGCATGGGGGACGCGAGAAAGTTCGATTTTATCCGCTGGTGGATACGCGCTTCAAAATTGCGGTTGCCGGAAAGCACGGCGGCCACGTTGAGATCATTGTCAACAATGGCCTTTTCAATTGCCGGATGAAGCGGCCCGCTGTTGCCGATACAGGTGGTGCAGCCAAAGCCGGCCAGATGAAATCCGATGGCTTCCAGATAGGGCATCAGGCCGGCATCTTGCAGGTATTGAATAACGACTTTGGAACCCGGGGCCAGAGATGTCTTTACAAAAGGCGGTACCTTGAGGCCGCTTTGAACTGCATTTCTGGCCAGCAGACCGGCACCCAGCAAAACAAAGGGATTCGAAGTATTGGTGCAGGACGTAATGGCGGCAATCACGATACTGCCGTTGCCGAGCCTGACGGGACTTCCGTTCAGATCCAAACCGCAGCTGGAATCGGTGAGCGGAACGCATTTTCCGGATCGGGATGTCCGCGTCCCGGATTCTTCATGGAACTGGGAAATGCGTTCCAGCTCTTCATCCCTTTCATATTCACATCCAAGGATGTCGGCAAATTTTGATTTCAAATCCTTCAGGACGATGCGGTCATGGGGTCTGGCCGGACCCGAGATACAGCATTCAACGGTCGACAGATCGAGATCCAGAACATCGGTGTATTCGGCATCCTGCGCGCCGGTGTAAAAAAGACCGTTCGCGCGGGTGTAAGCTTCAACGAGATCGGCCTGCGTTTCTCTGCTGGTCATTTTTAGATATTCGATGGTCTTTTCATCCACCGGGAAAAAGCCCACGGTGGCGCCGTATTCCGGCGTCATATTGGCAATCGTGGCCCGATCAGGAACGGTCAGATGCTTCAGCCCGGGGCCAAAATATTCCACAAACTTTTCCACCACACCGTAGTTTCTGAGCATTTCGGTGACCGTCAGCACCAGATCTGTGGCGCTGATCCCCTCTTGCAACTTTCCGCTCATGCGAACACCGATAACCGGGGGGATGGACATGTAATAGGGCTGTCCCAGCATGACCGCTTCCGCCTCGATACCACCGACGCCCCAGCCCAGCACACCGATCCCGGCAATCATGGTCGTATGTGAATCCAGACCGACAAGCGTGTCCGGATAGGCAATCGTCTGGCCGTCAACATTTTCAGCGATCACCGCCTGTCCCACATTTTCCAGGTTCACCTGGTGGCAGATGCCGGATCTGGGCGGAACGACCCTGAAGTTGTTGAAACTCTTCTGGGCCCACTTCAGCAACGCGTAGCGCTCGCCGTTTCTTTCGTATTCCTTTTTCACATTCTGATACACGGCGTCATCGGTGCCGAAATAATCGACCTGTACGGAATGGTCGACAATCAGATCCACCGGCACCAGCGGGTTGACTTTGGCGGGATCTCCACCCAGGTTTTTGACGGCATCCCGCATGGCTGCCAGATCGACAACTGCCGGAACACCTGTAAAATCCTGCATCAGCACCCGGGCCGGATGATAGGGAATCTCGACTGGATCGTCGTATTTTTTCTGCCAGCCGGCAAGGTTACGTAAATCTTCTTCCCTGACGATCCGGCCATCCATTTTGCGCAGCAGGTTTTCAACCAAAATGCGAATTGAAAACGGGAGCCGCTGGATATCCGCAAGACCTTTTTCCTCCAAAATGAGGATATTAAAAAAATCAAACCGCTTTTTTTTGATTTTGAGATGTTCAATAAATGCTTCCTTTTTCATCACGCCCCCTCTCCAATTTTATCCGGCTCGAAAATGTACCGCTTTATGTGGGATTACAGCAACATATTGTGAAAGTCAATATAGTTGAAAAACAGGTTGCCGATTTGGTATAAACTTTTGAACATCATTTCGGTTGCTTTTTATGCATAGTGACCACAGGGGGAAATAACGTAAAGATCAGCGGGGAGATAACAAAATGAATCTGCTTGAAAGTATCGGATCTCAGAAAATCGAACGATTGGTGCAGTTCAGAGCAAAGCCGAATGCGGATCTTCTGGTCGCGATCGCGGAAGCGCTGGCAGCAGAGGGAATCAGAGCCGGGGTGATTGTTTCCGGACTGGGAGCGCTCAAGAAGGCCGTTTTTCGAAATCTAAAATGGTTTCCCAGAACCTATCCGGTGACGCCAACCGATCGGCTCTATCTGGAGATGGAAAAACCCATGGAATTGGTGTCGTTGATGGGATGGATTGCGCCCCAAAAAGGCGGCGGTGTGGAGATCCATGCCCATTTTTCAGCCTCTACTGTTGAAAATGAAAACATTGTCACGCTGGGGGGGCACCTCACGGAAGGTACAATTTGCGGAATCAAGGTGGTCATTGCCATTCTTGTGCTGGACGATACTGGGGTCTATGCGGCAGAGGATCCGGAGACTCAAAGCTTCGACATTTATTTTAAAAATCTGCCCGACTTATAAACCGAAAAACGGGAATCAAATGACGATCAAACCGGGAAAGGTATCACCCCGATGCCCGATAAGAATCTTAAAAATGATAGCGTAATAATTGCATCGTCTCAGCTTCACGATTTCATCCGAAAAATTTTTTTGCGCAATGGGCTCTCTGAGGAGCATGCCGAGACGGCATCTTATGCTTTGGTTAAAGCCAACCTTCGAGGTGTAGATTCACATGGCGTTGCGCGGGTACCCATGTACTGCGAGCGTTTGCGGCTCGGGGTGGCAAATCCACAACCCAAAATTGCAGTTTCCCGAGTTGCGCCGGCAGTCGCCCTGGTCGATGGTGACGATGGTCTCGGCCTGATTGTTGGAAAGAAGGGAATGGCCGAAGCGATTCACATCGCTCATGAGTTTGGCATCGGTCTGGTCGGTGTTAAGCGCAGCGGTCATTACGGTATGGCCGCGCTGTATATCTTACAGGCGATTGAAGCGGGCTGTATTGGTTTTGCCTTTACAAACGCTTCTCCGGCTTTAGCGGTTTGGGGTGGCCGAGACAAGTTCCTCGGTACCAGTCCCTTCGCCGCGGGCGCTCCGACGGATGATATATCGCCTTTCGTGCTGGACATGGCGTGTTCCATCATTGCACGCGGCAAGCTCAAATTCGCGGCCCAGCGCGGAGAACCCATTCCCGAAGGGCTTGCTCTGGATAAGAATGGCCGTCTAACCACCGATGGGAAAGAAGCTTTTGAAGGCGTTGTGCTGCCTTTTGGCGGTGTTAAAGGTGCCGCTCTATCGATGCTGATGGACGTTCTTAGCGGCGTCTTGACGGGCGCCGCATTTGGCGGGGAAGTGCGTAATCCATTTACCGGTCTCGACGGCCCCCAGGGCACAGGACACTTTTTTATCGCCCTGAAAGCAGATCTGTTCATGTCCCTTGATGCATTCACGCAACGCATGCAGATATGGGCCAAGCGCGTCAAGACTCAACCGCTCGCCAAAGGATTTGAGGAGATACAAATACCGGGGGAACCCGAGCAGCGGACGGAGCGCGCGCGTCTCAAAAATGGAATCCCGCTCACGCCCGATGTAATCGAGGCATTGAAATCAGAGGCCGATCTTGCAGGTCTATCTTTTCCGGCGCTCTGAGGGAAAGGTCTTTGTCCATCAGCCCAGCGGCCAGGGTAGCTTGAAAATACCTTCCGGCCAATCCATATAGAGCAGTTTGGAGACAAGGGCCAGAAATCCCAAACCCACCAGACCGGCCGCTATCGCCCAGTACCATTTGCTTCCGGCGACATAACGATACAAAATGATGATAAACAGCGTGATACTCAGCGGATATCCAATCAACCATATAAATGCGTAAAGAACGACAATCACCACGACAAAAACCGAGAATTTCTGTAAAACCTCCGACATGCCAAGGTCACCCCATTCGGACTCAAGGTCGGCCGCTCCTCTTGACGTGCCCCTGGCGCCTTTACGCGATGCCGTGATTTCCTGAATGAAATTGATTATCGCCAGAATGAAGAGCACCAGGCTGATATATAGAGGAAATATTTTTGCCAGGTAGGCATAAGAGAATGCTTCATAAATACCGTATCCAAAGGCAAGCATCACGATTGCCGAAAAAATTAATTGCAGATACTGAAATTTACTTTCCATTGCGCTCTCCGGAAGCCCTGGCTTTTGAAGACTTTCTGGCCTGGTAGAATACGCCCATGGCCAGCGAAGCGATAATGATGGCTGCCAGAACGATCACCCCGGTTCGTGCGAGCCATTCAAAACCATAACGTTGCACCGAAATAAAAAGGTAAGTTTCGAGGTTGTCCGAAAGGACAAATCCGATTAACGCTGCCGGCCGGGGCCAGCCATATTGTTTCATCACCCATCCTAAAATCCCCATGAGCAAGAGGGCCACCAGATCCCCCCAGCTACGGGTCGCCTGGTAGCAGGCAAAAGTGATGATTAACACCATAAATGGGGCCAGATAGCTGAACGGAATGATGGTCAAACGCGTAATCGGTTTGGACAGGGCGATACTGAGAATCGCCCCAAATACGTTGGCCAAAGCCAGACTCCAAATGGCCGTATATACGAGATCAACGTTTTCGGTAACCATCCCAGGACCCGGCTGGATCCCCAGAATCAACAGTCCCCCTAAAAAAACGGCCATCGATCCCGATCCGGGAATGCCGAACAAAAAGGTGGGGATCAAGCCGCCGCCCTCTTTGGCGTTGTTGGCGCTTTCCGGTGCAATCACACCGCGGATATCGCCTTTGCCGAATTTCTCGCGGTCCCGGGTCGTCTGGATTATGTGACCGTAAGCAATCCAGTCCACCACCGATCCACCTAAGCCGGGCAGAAAGCCGACGATGACGCCGATGATACTACAACGCAAGACGATGAATTTGTGTCTCAGGGTGTCTTTGACGCCATCCAGCCAGCCTTTGCCGAGGGTGGCCGCTTCCGCGATGGAGCGGCCCTTAATCAGCAAATCTACGATTTCGGGAAACGCAAACAGTCCCAAACCAACCACCACAAGGGGAACCCCGTCCATCAGATAATCAATCCCGAAAGTATAGCGATACTCCGGCACTGCCGGTGCATCCCCTAAAGCGCCGATCATCACGCCGATGCCGGCCGCCAGAATGCCCTTGATCGGTTTGTTGCCAGACAGGACCCCCACCATGGACATCCCCAGCAGCGCCAGCATAAATAGCTCCGGCGACCCGAAAGACAGAACGATTGGCCGGGCAATCGGGATGATCAGGGTGAGTACCAAAGCACCGAACAGCCCCCCGATCAACGAGGCGGTAAAGGCGGCGCCGAGTGCTCGCGCCGCCTCCCCTTTTTTGGCCAGCGGATAGCCGTCCATGATGGTGGCCTGGGATGCCGAGGAACCCGGAATGCCCATCATCACCGACGGAAACGTGTCTGAAGTCGGAATGACCGCCACCATGCCGATCAGAAGTCCGAAGGCGCTGTGGGGATCCATACCGTAAATGACCGGAAGCAAAATGGTCATGCCGACAATACCCCCCAAACCGGGCAGTATGCCAATGGACAGACCCATGACAACACCGCAGATCAGCATCAACAGGTGCGACGGCTGCAAAACCACAGCCAAAGACTGTAAGACAACATCCAAAATAAGGCTTCCTTACAAATTATCTGATTTTAACGTCATATTTGGTTTCGATCCAATTGATGAGCCAGTCCCTGTCTTTTTTTGGTACACTCAGTACCTGGTCGAATCCCAACTCGGCATTTTTGCCGGCCAGCTGCGTGTAACCGCCAAGACTCTTTTTGACGACTTCCTGAAATTCCGGATCGGCAATCACTTTGGCAGCCGCGTCTCTATATGTCGCAACGATATCCGGAGAAGCTTTTTCCGGCAGCCACATGGCTTTCTGCATGCCGAATCCGGCAATGAAGAATGCTTTCCAGGCATTAAATGCCGCTCCTGAGGGTTTCTTCCCGAAAAGCATCTCGTAAGCTTCCGGCATGCTGGGTAAATCCGGCTCAACCGGATCGCGAACGATGTTGCCGTTGGTGTCCAGTGCACCCCAGCTCATCAACGGGATGGCCTTGCCCTGCTGGATCAACGGCCGCACGTTTTTAATATAGGCCGGTGTGGTCTGATAATCGATGTTGACCTCGCCCTGTTCGAAGGCCACCCGGCCGGGGCCGCGCCCCTTGTAGCCGAAAACGGCTTTAACATTCAGACCCAGCATATCAAAGGCCAGCAACGGAATGATGTCCAACGAGGTCGCACCCTGAGAGGCATATTGCATGGGTTTTTTAAAATCCTTGAGATCCTTGACCGATTTTACGCCCAGATCCGGGTTGATGTAACACACACCGCCCACGGGCGTGGCAAATACGATCTGATATTTTGCGAAGTCGTATTTTACCTTGGGATTTTCCAGAAGATACGGAAACGATGTTGAACCCGATGAGCCGAACACGGTCAGTCCGTTCGGTTTGGCCCGGGTGTGAAAATAGTTGCCGCCGATGATGCTGCCACCCCCGGGCATATTTTTGACCACGACAATCGGATTCCCCGGAAGATATTTTTGCAGAAACGGAGAATAGAGCCTGGCCCAGACATCGCTGCCGCCACCCACGTTAAAAGGAATAATCCACTTGATGGTTTTGCCCGAAAAGTCAGCACCCTGAACCATCGGTACCTTTGTCATGAATGTGACCAGAAAAAAAACAATACCAATAAATAGCAAATATTTACGCATATCGGCCTCCTTTTGGCTTTTGACACAATGATTGTGCGTCTTTCGTTTTTGAAAAAAGCAAAGGATAAAACGAGCACCTTGCGGCGCTATTTTTTCGCATGAAAATTGATGGTTGCTTCCGCCAACACATTGTAATCGACATCGGCCGCTTTAATCGTATAGGTTCCGGCTTTTATTAATTTTCTGCTGACAAATCGACCACAGTTCCAGGTGGTGGCCCAGTTGCCGGTTTTGTCGGCAACCGGTTGCGGATCTACCGCAAAACCGATATCCGACGTAACCCCATTGACGTCTATGAAAAGAAGCGCCACCTCTTGGTCCGGTTTAAAATTGAGTCCCTGGAGATCGACGGTGGCTTTTTTATCAAGCGCCACCTCCGGTGTAACGACCACAAGTTGCGGGGCGGGTTTACTTCCCCCCGAGCCAAAAGTGCTGCACCCCACTAAGCCGACAATCAAAACCATTGTTGCCACTGCCGCCCATAGCTTTTTCATATTACCCTCCTTTCATGGTAAAGACACCATAGTCTTAAAACCACTGACAAATTGGGTAACGCCTGCACTGTTCATCCGCCCGAGTGCGGATCCATTTTATTACCGTGTTTTCTGTTTTGGCATAGGTCTGTCAGCGCAAGCGATCACCAACTCGTCACTTATTAGAAATTTAACAAATAATTTTAATCACTTATTCTAGTTAACGTCCGCCGCGCGATTGTTCGACCGCATTTCGAACCAGAGCGGCGTAAAGATAGACCGCATGCACGAATTTGCCATAAGGCATCGTGAGGAAAAGGCCGGCCACTACACCAAGGTGTACCGCGAGTAGCGTCCCCATAGCCGGTGTCTCCCTAAAAATCAGCAGCAGCAATCCTGTAAGGCTGGTTAAAAAGAGTAGGACCAGGAATCCGACATCCATCCCAAACGCGCGCGCGGCGACTGGGGCCGTATCCATTTGCCATTTGAGATAAAGCAATCCCCCCGTGCCGACCAGCAAAGCCAGACCGCCAACTGTTCCCAGCATGACGGGCCAGCTCAGTATCGAGTAAGGTGCGCTCAGGTGCAAGAAGTGGTGGTAAATTGCGGCGATGGCCGTAGAGGCAAAACAGAGCAAGAAACCGTAAAATACGCAATGATGGAGCCATCGTCTAATCATGCTGAACCGATCGTCCGGATAGTTGCACCCATGACCGCCCCCATCCAGATATTTGAGCTGCAAGACATCCTTAATCGCCTGCACGTTCGCACGAAGATCGATTAGCTCACCTAGCTGACCGCCTGTTTTATACCAAAAATTCATGCTCCCCATCAAGAGATTTATGAAAATATATATCGCCAGAGCTGAAAAAGGTATGACAATAAACCCATAGGGTATGACCTTGTAAAATGCATTTTCACCGAGGTGCGCCGTGAAAATCACGGATGGGGCCTGGAAAAGAAATAGTAACATCAGCAGGATTAGGATGCACAAACTGGAGATTATCGCCACCCACATTCCATTGCGTTTTAACACGCCGGACAAAAAACCAGGCCAGGTAAAATTCTGGTATATCTCAAGCCTCAGTTCGGAGAAGGTCTTTGGTATGTTTACAGCAAACTCATGGGGAGGTGCATACTGGCAGGCGTAATAACACCCGCGGCAATTGTGGCAGAGATTGGCCAGGTATTTCAAATCCTGTTCGGAGAAGGTTCGGCGCAACTCCATGGCCGGGTAAACCGCGCAGAATCCCTCGCAATAGCGGCAGGCATTGCAGATTGTCATCACCCGTTCAGCTTCTTTAATCAAATCCGTCGCTGGCAAAACGTGCGGCCTCCTTTCCGGCGATACGGCCAAAAACGGTACCGATCGTCAGCCCGAATCCGGCCAGGTATCCTTGACCCAGAATATTGCCGGCCATGATTTCTCCGGCCGCAAAAATGTTTGGTGCGGCGCGGTCGTCCTGCATGATCACCTGGGCCTTCGCATTGATGGTGAGGCCAAGGTAGGTAAAGGTGATGCCGGGCCGCAGCGGATACCCGTAAAATGGAGGGGTATCTAAAGGACGCGCCCAGTGACTCTTTGGCGGCTCCAGCTCCTTGGTCGCACAGTCATCTAAAATAGATGGATCGAACGTACCGGGTTGTACCGACTGATTAAACGCGGTCACGACCGCTTCAAGCGCGGATGGGTCGAGTTCCAGCTTGGTGGCCAGTTCCCGGATCGTATTGGCCTCAATCGGCGGAAAAACAGAAGGCATAAACAGGTCGATTGATTTTGAATCGATAATCGAGAAAGCAATCTGGTCGAGTTGCTTTGCAACCAGCCGGCCCCAGATCGCGTATCGTTTGGGCCAGAAGTCCTCACCTTCATCGTAGAACCGCTGGATGTTTTTATTGACCACGATTCCAAAGGAAACACAGTCTAGACGTGTGACAATTCCCCCATCATACTTGGGTGCCCGCGCGTCTATCGCCACAGCATGGCATTGACGCGAATCGCCAACGGGTTTGGCGCCATGATCGAGCAGCACCCGCAACGGCCGTCCTTTGTCATAGGGACTGCCGCGGATGATAAAATTGTCAGCGGCTTCACCCCAGCATTCCTTCAGCCAGGCGGGGTTTGCCTGAAAGCCGCCTGAAGCCACGACCACACTTTTGGCCCGCACTTTTCGGAATGCCCCCTGAAACTCAAAAATTGCCGAATCGAATGTGCCGCCGCGTATTTCAAGATCGCGGACATCTGCCTCGTACATTATCTCGACACCCAGCTTGCGGGCTGTGGCGTAATACGCATTCATCAGGGCCTTGCCACCGCCAAGGAAATGGGCATTGGTTCTTGCCAGATGGAGCGTGCCCCGCAGCGGCGGTTGAAAATGACAGCCATGGGCATTCATCCATTGGTCTAAATCCGCGGATTCACGAATCGTCAAGCGGGCAAGCTGCGCATGGGTCTGTCCCCCGGTCACCTCGAGCAAATCATCCCAGAATTCGTCTTCGAGATAGGGCCCGGTCAGGTAATCATTTCCATGAGGGTGCAGATAACGGATGTTACGTGTGTGCCGGCTATTGCCGCCCCGAAAATCTTTCGGAGCGCTTTCAAGTACCAGAACTTTGGCACCGGCTTCCCGAGCGGTCATTGCCGCACAGAGCGCGGCATTGCCCCCACCAACGACCAGGACGTCTGTTTTTATTTGTTCAATATTTGGCATTGCTTTCTCAGCTCTAGGAGAATAATTTTAGGTTATACAGTATTAGGATATGCCGCAATAAAAAAAGAAAGGATATTGATTTCAGGCTACCAAGTTTTGTATGTTCAATTTGTCGATCATTGTTGAAAATTATGCGACGGTTTGGTTTCGATCCGTTTCAATCCTAAAAACTTGACTCAATTCATTGGGGGGATCTCAACATGCAAAATCGGATACCGGCAGTTTTAATGCGGGGCGGCACCAGTAAAGGACTTTTCTTTCATGCCAATCACCTTCCTTCTGATCCAAGTGCGCGAGATGCCCTGCTTCTTGCGGCCTACGGTAGCCCGGACCCGAACCGGCGCCAGATAGACGGCGTCGGCGGGGCTGTATCGACCACCAGCAAGGTCGCCATTATCAGTTCATCCGCATCGCCCGACTATGATGTCGTATACAATTTCGGTCAGGTTTCAATTGACCGCCCGCTGGTGGATTTCAAGGGTAACTGTGGCAACATATCTTCCGCCGTCGGCCCCTTTGCCGTGGATGAGGGTTTGGTTACTGCAACCGAACCGGTCACCCGTGTCCGAATCCATCAGATCAATACCAATAAACTGATCGTTGCCGAAGTACCGGTCAAAGATGGACGCTTTGATGAAGCGGGTGATTATGAAATCGCCGGTATCCCCGGCAGCGGCAGCAAAATCGTCCTGCATTTTTCCGATCCAGGCGGAGCGCTGACGGCAAAGCTCTTTCCCACCGGAAATGTAAAAGATCATTTGGATGTTCCGGAAATGGGCACTGTCGAATTAACCATTATCGATGCGGCCAATCCGGTGGTGTTGGTCCAGGCTGACGTCCTCAATTTGGAAGGAACAGAAATCGAAAAAATTGACACTGACGAAACCATCAAAGGGCAACTGGAACGTATCCGGTGCACGGTGGCTGTTGAAATCGGCTTGGCAGAATCAATTGAAGAAGCTACCCAACGCAGCCAGGCTGTTCCCAAAATTGCGTGGGTCAGTGCGCCAAAATCATACCAAACCCTGGGCGGCAATGCCGTCGATGTTGCCGAGGTCGATCTGGTGGCCCGTATGATGTCCATGGGAACCCTGCACAAATCCTTTGCCGTCAGCGGCGCAATTGCGACAGCGGGTGCCGCCAGAATTCCCGGTACAGTGGTTCACAATCTAATGTCACCAGAAGCAAGCAAAAAAGAAATCATGAAGCTTGGCCATCCCGGCGGTATCATTGATGTGGGTGCAGTTGTCGAAGAAACCAAGGGCATTTTTAATTACAAAGAGGCGATATTGGGCCGCACGGCAAGACGTCTCATGGAAGGCTATGTTCTGGTACCCGAAAAATGCGTCAGCAGGGATATCAGGTAAGGCTTGATCTTTAGGGCATGATTTTTAATCAAATCAGAAAGGAAAAAATATGAGTTCCAGCCTGGGGTTGTTATCGTACTTGGGTCTCGGTCTGCTGGGAGGATTCTTGGGTGCG
>JASFGZ010000090.1:0-11678 GCA_050123495.1 Desulfobacterales bacterium | reverse complement strand
CAAAATCTTGGTCCGCAGGGTCGGTTCAACAACAACTTTTTCCGACTTATCCAGGTTCAAAACGCCTTTGTCCTTTATTTTACGACCGTTGATCTGCTGGATAAGATCATCGGTATCTTCGGCAATGAGGTCGATGATGTTGGCTTTTAAGGCTTCGGTCTCGGTCACCGAAACGCTTTCGCGGATGGCTTCTTCCACCCATTTGGCATTTCTTCCGCGCTCTTCGGCAACACTTTTCGCATGGGCCACCATATCGTTGATGACTTTTTCCGACATCTTGCCGCTGATATCCTTGCCGCCGGCTCCGACGGGATGGGCCGCGCCGATGTTGGTCCCGGGCGCCATGGCGGCAATGTCAGCGGCCATCGTGATCATTACGCCGGCAGAAGCCGCCCGTGCGCCGGAAGGTGACACATAGACGACAACAGGCACTTTGCTGGCCAAGATATTCTGGATGATCTTTCGCATGGATTCAGCCAGTCCACCGGGCGTGTCCAGCTCAATGATGATACAGGCGGCTCCAATTTTTTCTGCTGTCGCGATGCCGTCTTTAATGAATTCCGCCACACCCGGGCTGATCGCATCGGACACTTTGAGAATATAAATATCATTTTCAGCGGCCCAGCCACTATAAGAAAAAAACATGATGAAAAATGATAATAACGCCACGGTGACCAGTTTAGACTTCATATGGATATTCCTTTATCAACATTTTCATATCTTCCCACACATCACGCTTTTTTTCGGGATTTCGGAGAAGATAAGCGGGATGGTAAGTCGCAATAATCTTTTTTCCTTTGTAATGATGAAAACGCCCCCTTAGCTGTGATATCGGTTCGGTTGTATTCAAAAGAGTTTGAGCGGCAATTGCTCCGAGCGCACAAATATAGTCTGGTTGGATTGCAGCGATCTGGCGTTTCAGAAATGCAAAACAGGTATTGATTTCATCTGTTTCCGGGTTGCGGTTTCCGGGAGGCCGGCACTTGACAATGTTGCCAATATAAATCTGCTTGCGTGTCAAGTGGATCGCTTCGATAATTTTGGTAAGCAGCTCCCCGGCCGGACCGACAAACGGCTTGCCCTGCCGGTCCTCTTCAAAACCAGGGCCCTCTCCCACAAAAACAAGTTTGGCCTTCGGGCTACCCGAGCCGAAAACAATCTTTTTGCGATGCTTTGCAAGTCTGCAACGCTGACAGTCGCCCAGGTCCGAACGAATCTCGTTCAGGGTTTCGGAGAGCGGCTGAAAGGCCGCACCCCAATCCGCCAGCTTTTCAAGACGGCTGCGGCTGCAATCAAATCCCCGATGCCCCTTCTCCGCAAAATATTGAAGGGTGTGTTTTAGCTCATCGATCGTTTGAATTATTTGAGATCTTGATGTCACACCAATCAGTTATTGTTATTTTTTCGGTCTTTGTGGAGCAGCTGTTGAGTTCAACACCTTGGCGACAATCCGGTCCAACAGTATGTGGGCAACCTCCAGTTTTTCCATTGTGGGTAACGATTCTCTGGTGCCGTCTTTAAAGAAAAGGGTCACGTTATTGGTATCGGACTCAAAACCGGAATCAGGCGACCCCACCAGATTGCCGGCAATGATATCCAGGTTTTTTTCAACCAGCTTTTGGGTTGCGTACCTTTCAAGCTCTTTGGTTTCGGCTGCAAATCCCACCAGAACCCGATGTTTCTTTTTCTGGCCCAGCACCTTCAAAATATCCTGGTTTTGCTGCAGCCGCAAAACCAATTCATTTTTATTTTTCTTAATCTTGTGGGCCTGGCTTTCTTGCGGTCGATAATCAGAAACCGCTGCGGTTTTGATAATCACATCAGCATTCTCCATATGCTGGAACACTTCGTGGGCCATCTCATCAGCTGTTCGGACTCTGATAGTGGTCACATTCATCGGGTCAGGCAAAGGCGTCGGTCCTGAAATCAGGATAACTTCAGCTCCCCTGTACTCCGCCGCCCTGGCAACGGCAAAGCCCATTTTTCCCGAAGACGGATTGCTGATGAATCTTACAGGATCAATCGGTTCGATGGTAGGACCGGCCGTGACCAGTATTTTTTTCCCAGATAGATCTTTGGGAGACAAGCACGCCAGAAATCGATCAAAAATATCTTCCGGTTCGGGGAGTCGGCCCGGGCCGGTAGTGCCGCAGGCAAGCTGGCCGGATCCCGGTTCCACTACAACATATCCATCGGACCTGAGTGTGTCAAGATTTCGCTGAACCGCTCGGCTCTGGTACATATGGGTATTCATTGACGGACAAAGAAGAACCGGCGATGTGACCGCCAGCATAAAGGTACTCAAAGGATCATCTGCGATCCCGTTTGCCAGTTTTCCAATCATATTTGCCGTGGCCGGTGCAATAATGACGCCATCCGACTCCCGGGCCCAATCAATGTGCCGCAAGGACGCCTCACTGCCTGCTTGAAACATATCTTTGAAAACCGGCTGACCCGACAGGGCCTCAAAGGTAAGTGCGCCGACAAACCACTGGGCACTTTGAGTCATGATCACCTGCACCTCGGCATCCGCTTTTTTTAAAAGCCTTAGAATCTCTACACTTTTGTAAGCCGCAATACCGCCACAAACAGCCAGAATGACTTTTTTATTCTTGATTGCGTTTTTCATGGTCGTTTTACATTTCATCTAAAGCGACTTTACGCGGGTTCGGTGCCGATTATTTTAAAAGGCCTGTCTGGGTATCTTTTGTCGTCGGGGCCACCCAAATTTCAACATAGGTATTAAATGCCTCGTCGGTAATGTTCATCACGCACCAGCGATGGACTTTTTGAAACAGCAGCATGGTTCGCTCCGACTTAAATGAACTGATGATATTCCAATTATCTTTGGCCATATTCGTTTCAAAAAAAGAAATTAACGAGCTGGCTTCAATTCGACCTTTTAAAACCAGCACACCGGCAGAAAAACCGCTCGTGTGGTAAACAAAAGATGATTTTTTTTCAACCTTCAGCTGTTTGGGAATAAGAACATCGCCGAAATCATAGTATTGCGCCGCAACCGCCGGGCTCGTTTGCGATGCAGGGGCCGTGGCCTTGTCATCCTTTTTCGAGAGTGACGAACAGCCGCCGACTGCAAACACAATTGTTATCATAGAAATCAAAATTGCCAGATACAGCCTTTTTTGTGCATCAATGATTACCATTTGGCCTCCTTGTGAAATGGTTGGTCCACATAGAATAGCAAATTGGGTATGTTGTCACCTTATTGCCGGCTCAACATGAATCCAAGTCGGTTTGAGAAAGATACCACGCATAGGTTTTTTTTATCCCCTTCCGCAAACCGATCCGGGGTTGCCATCCCAACTGCTTTAACCTGGATGTATCCAGCAGCTTGCGGGGCGTGCCGTCGGGCATAGAAATATTCCAGTTAACCGCACCTTCAAAGCCGACAACTTCCTGGATAATGGCTGCCAGCTCGCTGATATGAATATCTTTTCCGCTGCCCACATTGATATGAGACACGCGGTTTTGATCGCTTCGTCCGTGATGCAACGAAGCCGAAGATCCTTCGAACGCCAATCTATCCTGCTGCTCAGAGGGTGCGGCTCGGATGGCATCATAGGTGTCATCGGGCAGGTTGAGCAAAAAAAAGCAGGCTGAGGCCAGATCATCGACATGCAGAAATTCCCGTTTCGGCCGACCACTTCCCCAAAGGCCAATGGCAGATGGGGACTGAGAATCGGGCGCCTTTGTCGGGGCCAGGGCCTTTAATTCATCCAGAAACTCAGCCCTAATGGGACCAAACAAAGCTTCATCCTTCTTGACGCTTTTCCAATCGCCATGGCGTGCGAGTTTTGCCAGATGGAACTTCCGAATCATGGCCGGCAACACATGCGAACTTTCCAAATCAAAATTATCATTGGGCCCATAGAGGTTTGTGGGCATTATACTGCGGTAATGCGTCCCATACTGACGATTGTATGATTCACAGAGCTTAATACCGGCGATTTTTGCAACCGCATAGGGCGCATTGGTGTCTTCCAGAACACCGGTCAGAAGCTGTTCTTCGCGCATTGGCTGTTCGGCATATTTTGGGTAGATACATGAACTGCCCAAAAACAACAGCCGGTCCACCCCGGATCGGTATGCTTCATGAATCACATTGGTCTGGATCATGATGTTTTCAAAAATAAACTCGGCCCGATAGGTATTATTGGCGTGGATGCCGCCTACTTTGGCGGCTGCTAAAATGACGGCGGCAATTTTTTCATTTTGGAAAAAATGGCGCACCGCTGCTTGATTGACAAGGTCCAATTCATGATGGGACCGGGTGACGATGTTACGATAATTTTCAGCCTGCAGATGACGATAAATTGCCGAACCGACCATTCCGCGATGACCGGCCAAAAAAATACGGGCATCCTGAGGCAAACGCCTTGAATTAATTTGAGAACTCAAATTTTGTGTTTGCGGTTTCGTCATGTCCTCTTATTTATGTAAACGGCTATTCAGCCTGGTTATAGGTTTGAAAGCCTTCTTGCAGGCAGAGCTCATCTTTTTCGGCCTCTATCAGGTCCATGGCCACCATTTCTTTTACCAATTCTTTGAAAGTGGTTTTGGGCTTCCACCCCAGCTGCTGTCGGGCTTTGGAGCTGTCGCCAAGCAAGGTATCAACTTCAGTCGGACGAAAATAACGTGGATCGATGCATACGATCTCGCTGCCGTTTTCGGCATCAAATCCCTTTTCTTTGAGTCCGCGCCCTGCCCAGCGAATCGAGATGCCCACTTCTTTTGCCGCCAGCTCGATGAATTCACGCACTGAATGCTGCTTGCCGGTAGCGATAACGTAATCGTCGGGCTGATCCTGTTGGAGCATCAGCCACTGCATTTCGATATAATCTCTGGCATGGCCCCAGTCCCTGAGCGCATCGAGGTTGCCGATGTAAAGTTTCTTCTGCAAGCCCTTGCGAATACGCGCTAGGGCGCGGGTGATTTTACGGGAGACAAAAGTTTCACCCCGAGTGGGGGATTCATGATTAAACAAAATGCCGTTGCAGGCATACATCCCGTAAGCTTCGCGGTAATTCACCGTAATCCAATAGGCATAAAGTTTGGCCACGCCATAGGGCGAACGGGGATAAAATGGTGTGGATTCAGTTTGAGGCATTTCCTTCACTAACCCATAAAGTTCCGAAGTCGAGGCCTGATAAAAGCGGGTTTTTTCGATGAGGCCCAGAATGCGAATGGCTTCAAGCAACCGCAGCGTACCGAGGGCATCCGCATTCGCCGTATATTCAGGCGTTTCAAACGAAACCATCACGTGGCTCTGCGCTGCCAGATTGTAGATTTCATCAGGCTGGACTTCCTGGATGACGCGAATCAAATTGCTTGCATCGGTAAGATCACCGTAGTGCATGAAAAAGCGCACATCTTTTTCATGGGGATCCCTGTATAAATGGTCAACACGGGCGGTGTTAAATGAGGAGGCCCGACGCTTGATACCATGTACCTCGTAATTTTTATTTAACAAAAACTCAGCCAGGTAAGCACCGTCTTGACCGGTGACACCGGTAATCAGCGCACGTTTCATCAACTTCTCCTATCTATTATCCCAGAAAGTTCAGGATTTAAGGTAAGGTTTTAAAATATTCTACCGTCTGCTTAAGGCCGTCTTCTAACCCCGTCCGGGGTTGCCAATTGAGTTTATCTTTTGCCAGTTCAATATTGGGCTTGCGCTGCAAAGGATCATCTTCAGGAAGCGGCTTAAAAACAATTTTCGACTTGGATTGGGTACTCGCAATGATCTTTTCAGCCAGTTCAAGGATGCTGTACTCTTGAGGATTGCCCAGATTCACCGGACCCGTAAAGTCATTCGGGGTTTTCATCATCCGTATGATTCCCTCGACCATATCATCTACATAACAGAAAGAGCGTGTTTGCTTTCCATTCCCGTATACGGTGATGTCTTCGTTTTTTAGGGCCTGTAGAATAAAATTGCTCACCACGCGGCCGTCATTCGGGTGCATCCTTGGACCGTACGTATTAAAAATACGGACGACCCGAATATTCAGTTTATGCTGCCGGTAGTAATCAAAAAAAAGGGTTTCGGCGCATCGTTTGCCCTCATCATAGCAGGAGCGGATTCCAATACAGTTGACGTTGCCCCAATATTCTTCGGTCTGGGGATGCACGGTGGGATTGCCGTATACTTCCGATGTGGAAGCTTGTAAAATCTTCGCTTTTGTGCGTTTGGCCAGTCCGAGCATATTAATCGAGCCGTGCACATTGACTTTTGTGGTTTGCACGGGGTCGTTCTGATAGTGAATTGGTGATGCCGGGCACGCTAAATTGTAAATCTCATCGACTTCTAAATATAACGGAAAAGTGATGTCGTGTCGGACAAGTTCAAAAAAGGGGTTTTCGAACAAGTGAACAATATTTCGTTTGGTACCCGTGTAAAAATTGTCCACACAGACGACATCGCAGTTTTCCTGCAGAAGGCGTTCGCACAAAAAAGAGCCGAGAAACCCCGCGCCTCCGGTTACTAAAACGCGTTTGCGAAAATGCATAAGTTGGCCTTTCCGGTTCAGACTTAGGGAATAATCGGTTTTAAGCCGATATCCGTTTCAAATAGTTAAAATCGATAGGTTATCTTTATATCACGAAGATAGCCCAATTAGCAACAACCTTTGGATATACCTATAAATTTGGCCCTGCAGATCCCGATGAACAGGATAATCAGGGCTGCGGTGGGCAAATTGTTAAACCCATCAGAAGCCAGGGCACGTTAGATCGAGATTTGAGCCATTATCATTCGATTTGAAATGTATCCGACAGTAAAGAGGTTCTTGAATTATCAGGGTTGATCTGATATGCGGATAGGGCGTCAAATATAAAAAGGATCTAACTCTATGTATTTAAAAGTTGATCCGCCCCCGTAGCTCAGTGGATAGAGCAATGGATTCCTAATCCATGTGCCGCAAGTTCGATTCTTGCCGGGGGCACCTGCGATCTTTTTAATTTTCAAATATTAATGGAAGGCTTACGTCAGAAATGGAAAAAATGGAAAGGTTCGTAAAAGCAGCCATCGTTATCGTTTTCGTCGGAATCGCGGCCTATATCGCCTGGAATCTAATTAGCGGCTGGCAAAAGGAAAGCATTGAAACAGCTAGAAAAGATGAGCGGGTAGAATGGGAAAAAAGAACTAGAGAGTTGATGGAAAAGCTAACGACCCTTGAAGAAGAGCTGGCATCCATAAAGGGCGAAACAATTCCGCAGCAAAAGTTAGAGGAAGTATTTGGGCCTGAAACAGATACGCGCCCTGAAAAGGGCCCTCTGAGCTTTCAAGACCTCGAGCAGCAGATGAGAGCGTTTTTTGAATATCTTGACGAGCAGGACTATGTTCAGGCATATGAGTTGAAAGGCGGGACCTATCAACAGTTTCAGCAGGTCCTAAAAAAATTATCAAAAAATCCGCCAAGTGTCACCGGCGAGACGGCTTCTTTGTACAACCTGTATCGCAATATGGCACATTTTTTCCGGGTTCTGGGGAAAAAACGGGTTTATCTAATAAGGGATATCCTGCAAAATGAAGCCGAAATACTGGAATCCGTGATGCAAACTTTTTATCTGTGGCTTGCCTATAAACCCGGCGCTGAAGTCAAAACCGGTCGACCAACCCTTAAGGAGATGTACGCCTATTCCGGGTTTTTTTTAAACACACTGGCGGGAAAAAGTTATCTATTGCGAAGAGATTCAAAGATCAGACTATTAACCACTTACTATTCAATCCTCATTCTTGACAAAGCAAATGATGAAAATCTGAATTCAAACGGCATTGATATCAGACCTCACATTGAATTTTTAACAAGAGATTTTCAAACTCAAATCGGTGTGATCCATCAAAAGCAATATTTATTGCAGCTGGAACAACTCGCCGATAAATACAAATTATCCTGAATCGACCGCAGGCCGATACAGTTTAGAACCCATCTCAAAAAAGCGTCTAAGTGCCCCCCGCTTTTAAGCGGGGAACCCTGATCCACATTTTTGAGATGGCTTCTAGTCCGCCCTTTCTTACCGGATCCAGGGTAATCTTCCCCTCCGGCAACTGGATTCATTCAGCATCCTTTGACGTAGCAAAATCCTTTAAGGTTTTGATTAATCGGAAGGGGTTTACCTGAAAACCAATATGCGATGGTGAAGTGACCCGCTGATCAAACAGGAGGCAAACAATGAGAGAAAAACCAAAAGCAATGGTATTCGCGTCTTTAGCCGCCGATTCTCTGGCATTAGGTGTTCATTGGATCTATAACACAAATGTTATCGACAAAAAGTTCGGTCGGGTGGAGACATATTTGAAACCCGTTCGTCCGACTTACCATCCAACCAAAGCGCTCGGTGAATTCACCCATTACGGAGATCAAACGATGATTTTACTGGATTCGGTAAGCACGTGTGCCGGATTTGATTTGGATGATTTCTCCCAGCGCTGGCAGTCTCTGTTTGAAAACTATAATGGATATTTTGACAACGCCACCAAAGATACCCTTGAGAACATTAAATCCGGAAAATCACCATCAGAGGCCGGATCCGATTCTGATGATCTGGCAGGCGCATCCCGGATTGCACCGCTCCTATATGTTTATCGGGAAAATCCTGAAAAACTGATTGCCAGCACTGCAGCACAGACTGCCTTTACCCATAACAATTTGCATGTCATTCAAAGCGCAAAGTTTATTGCAACTGTCACCCATCATGTACTGACGGGTATCTCCCCTGTAAGCGCAATCGAGCGAGTAAAAAGAGAGGAATTTAATTCAGCGCCTTTCTCAGAATGGGTCGAAGTCGGGCTGCAAAGCGTCGAGAAGGATACCCGACAAGCGATTCTGGATTTTGGTCAGATGTGCGAGACGGCAGCAGCCTTTCCCGGTGTGATTCACCTGATTGCCAAATATGAAAACGATCTTAAGCAAGCATTGGTCGAA
Organism: Desulfobacterales bacterium; assembly: GCA_050123495.1. Lineage (GTDB taxonomy): Bacteria > Desulfobacterota > Desulfobacteria > Desulfobacterales > JAHEIW01 > JAHEIW01. Next base: position 2,730 of record JASFGZ010000090.1, on the reverse strand, counting down.
AATGTAATGGCTGGAGGCGATTCGGCCGGAAGAGGTCTGAGCGTCGGAATGGTACTCGGAGCCCATCTGGGCATGGATGCCATTCCTCAAAAATGGCTCACGGATATGAAGGCATATCGGCGAATTGCAGATTTGCTTTCTGGAATTGATCGCGTGTGAGTATCGCATGCTTAACGGAAATAACGTAAAGAAACTGTTTTATATTCTGTTGCCATTTGGACAGAACTGACGCAGTAACAAAATTCGTATAGAAGTGGTTTCAAAGCCTCAGATCAGGTTCAAGGGCAAGGCGCAGGTCGATCGATAACGCGCAGCATACATGTGGGTATGTGAGCATTTATCGGAGGTCTGCAACGCCGCCATTGGGCCTCAGATGGGGTTTTGAAACCACTTCTAAAGAAGACAGGGATTGTCATGAATATCATAGCGACTGAAATTGACGGTGTTCTGATCATCGAGCCGAAGCCATGGCAAAAAAGTCTGAAGCACACAATTGACCGTATCTTCTCCGAGAACTAAACGGGGCTGATTCAATTGAGCGTTCTCGCTCAATTGAATGTTATTTGTTATTCGTTATTGGTTAATCGAATGAATATCCGACCACGTTCGATCTTATTGCCAAAGATATGATGCACATGAAAGGATCGATCTGTCGAAACCAATAACTTATAACTGATAACTTCATGCCGTTTGACGCATTTTGCAAATCAACTAAAAATAAAAATATATTAGATAGTTATAAATATTTTAAAGAGAAAATCGTTGACTGTTTAGGCAATTCAATTTAACATAAAACTGATGGAATCAATCCCGTTTAAACATACTCCTGTCCTGGTGGTAGATGACGATGAGGGACTTTTATTGAGCATCAAGGCGACCTTGGTCAGTTCAGGTTTGCCAGAGCCGGCTCTGGTATCGGATAGCCGACGGGTATTGGATCTCGTCCGTGAATATGACTTTCAATTGGTTTTACTGGACTTGATGATGCCGCATTTAACCGGTATGGAGGTTTTGCGAAAAATCAAGAAAACATCTCCGACCGTTGCATGCGTCATTGTAAGTGCCATTGATGATGTTGCATCAGCGGTTCAAGCAATGAGTCTGGGGGCATCAGATTATCTGGTAAAACCGCTCAACAGTGAAAAGCTAATCGCTCTAGTCAACCGAACTCTCGAAGCACATATGCTGCAGCATGATCTGGAGCAGTTTGGCAGCAAAAAAGTATTTTCGAATCTTAGAGATCCTGAGGCATTTACAGACATTGTGGCAGAAGATGAGGCCATGGCGTTGGTATTCCATCAAGTAGAAGCGGTGGCGGGTACGGATTACAGTGTAGTGATCAGTGGTGAGTCCGGCACCGGCAAGGAGATGCTCGCTCGCGTCATTCACAAACAAAGCAATCGCTCCAATGCGCCCTTTTATGCTGTCAACATGGCTTCATTCAGTAAAACCATTTTTGAAGATGAATTTTTTGGCCATACGAAAGGTGCTTACACAGATGCCGCTAATGAAAAAATTGGATTCTTTGAGGCCGCCAGTGGCGGCACCCTCTTCTTGGATGAAATCACAGAATTGGACCCATCATTGCAAGGCAAACTGCTGCGCGTCATTGAAGAGCGCGAACTTTATCGTCTGGGCAGCACCGAGATTCGCAACGTAGATGTCCGGATCATCGCTGCAACGAACCGGGATATAAATGAGGAAATTCTTCAGGGGAGCTTTCGATCGGATCTATATTACCGCATAAACATGTATAATATAAAAGTGCCGCCCCTCAGAGAAAGAAAAAAAGATATCTTGCCCATTGCTCGTCATTTCTTGGAAACCCATGCCACTGCGAATGACAAAAAAATCCGTACGCTGGAACCCGAACTTGAACAGCGCTTGATGCAGTATTCCTATCCGGGCAACGTAAGGGAGTTAGAAAACATCATTGCTGCAGCTGTGCTTCAGGAAAAGGGAAACACGCTGACGTTGGCGACAACCTTGAATTTGCTGCCTTATGAAGGGCCTGAACGGCGTAAAAATGTGGAGCTACTTACTCTTGAAGAGGTTGAAAAACGTCATATCGAAAAAGTACTGGAAATCACCGGTGGAAATCGCCCCAAAGCAGCCAAAATACTGGGAGTCAACGTTTCCACCGTGTATAGAAAAATTGAAAGATACGGCCTCGGCCACAGAAACTATGGCGAAATATGACTCGGCGACGATGGGAGATAAAACAGGCGGCTCAAGATGTCGTTACGGACTCTAGCCAAGCGAGACCATCTATACGGGGAGGGTGAAAATATGTCGGACGGTTTAGATGTAATTGTCGTCGATGATGACCAGGGCATATGTGAGGTCATTAGCGAACTTGTCGAAAGCTTTTATAGCTGGGGCAACGTCATATCGTTTTCAAATGCCGATAGCGCCATTGACTATTGTTTGAAGCGTGATATCGGTGTGGCGATTTTTGTTGTGGATGTATTTCTGGGCGGGTTGAGCGGGTTCTACTTTCTGGACGCCATCGAAACAAAGTTTCCCACAGCCCATGAAGATGCAATCATTATCAGCGGAAATGCCAGCGATGATGTCGTCAATATGTGTTTGGCCTCGCGGGTAAATTATCTCTTGGAAAAGCCCATTAAACCCTATGCTCTGCAGCTGGCGGTACGCGCCATAACCGGCAAGTACCTGAACTTTGCCAAAAAATTGCTGCAGGATTCGACATATGCCGATAGCGTAACA
>JASFGZ010000089.1:0-11705 GCA_050123495.1 Desulfobacterales bacterium | reverse complement strand
CGAGGTTGGGGAAGGCACAGGATTCCGACGCTGCGGCATATGCATCTTCTTTTTTGCCAACAACGATCGGTGTTCGGCCCAATTTATCCCGCGCCGCATAAACGCCCTTTGTCGTCAGCAAAAGCATCGAGCATGAGCCTTTGATTGCTTCCTGGGCATGCTGAATACCCTCTTCAAAAGATCCTTTTTCACAGATTAACATCGCGACCAGCTCGGTAGGGCTGGTTTCTCCTCCGCTCATCTCTGAAAAGTGCATTCTATTTTTAAGTGCCTTTGTCGCAAGTTCGTCGATGTTATTGATTTTGCTCACCGTAACAATTGCAAAAGTGCCCAGATGCGATCCGATGATCAGAGGCTGAGGATCATGATCGCTGATGATTCCGATACCTTTGTGGCCATGCAATTTTGGAAGATCAGGTTCAAATTTGGATCGGAAATAATCATTTTCAATGTTATGGATTGCCCGCGAGAAATCCTTTGCATTTTGTACAGCAAGACCGCCTCGTTTGGTTCCGAGGTGGGAATGGTAATCGGTTCCATAAAATAGGTCATTCAAGCAATCTTCTTTTGCTACACAGCCAAATAGCCCTCCCATCAGAATTTCTCCTTTTCGACTTCTCAGTCTGTTAATTTAATTAATTGGACACTCACGGCATCCCCATATATCTTGAGCAAGGCTACCGAGGCCGGATGGCCGAATTTGGGAAATGATGCACTTCCGGGATTGAGGAAGGTAATTCCACTTTTTTCAGATACATCCGGACGGTGGGTATGACCGGTGATCATTACTTTGAGATCGGGCGTGCCGGATGCAACATCCGGCCGATTTGCAATATGAAGCACATACACAACAATTGGGCCAATTTCAATGATTTCTGATTTCGGCAGATTTTTGGCCCATTTTCCATAATCCATATTTCCCCTTACAGCAACAATCGGGGCAATTTGGGACAGCTCTTTAAGAACCTTTTCATCACCAACATCCCCGGCATGAATGATCAGTTCAACCTTTTCAAAAGCTTTTTGTACGCCGACAGGTAGATGCCCATGCGTATCGGATATTACCCCAATCAGATAATTATCTTTGGATTTAACTGTTTTCGTCATTTGGAATAATGAGTTCTATGCGAGTCTGGTGCCATTGGGGACGGCTCGTTCCGGCTCAGCTAATATCACATTGCCATCTCCAAGCACAAAACCGGTCACCAAAAATTCCGACATAAAAGTGCCGATTTGCTTTGGGAGGAAATTCGTCACACCCATAATCTGGCGACCAAGGAGATCCTCTTTGCGATAAGTTTTGGTGAGTTGGGCACTGGATTTCATTACACCATATTTTCCAAAATCTGCCCAAATCTTATAGGCTGGTTTATGTGCTTCAGGAAAATCCTCCACCCGGGTGATGGTGCCGGCTCGGAGTTCAACTTTCTCGAAGTCCTGCCAGGATATGTGTCCCATCGTTAATAACCTTTCGCATTCTATCCATGTTACCTGACACCAATTGTAAGGCTCGGCATATTAATGAAGCGATGTCCAAGCTTTTTGGGAGGAACAACCTACTTACGGGAATATTAAACAAGATGTCAAGGGGATTTCTTATTACAGCAGACTTTTGAATTCGAAAGCTGTGGGTGCAATTCTAAATTTTATGAATCTTCTGGGAGTTGAACCGTGCGTCGCCGGCGCTTAATTTCACTGCGCCGTTTCTTTATTAATAACCGGCTTTCTTTGGCAGCTGGGGATGGTTTGGTTTTTCGCCGGGGTTTTGGTTTGACCGCTGCCTTGCGGATCAGCGCAATGAGACGCTGGATGGCATCTTTGCGGTTTTTGTCCTGGCTTCTAAATCGGCGGGCCTTAATAACCAGAACGCCATCTTCTGTCATTCTATTTCCCGCAATCTGTATCAGGCGATGGCGGATTTCTTCCGACAGCGTCTCCGATTGGGCCGCATTGAATCGAAGTTGAACCGCAGTGGAAACTTTGTTGACATTTTGGCCGCCCGGTCCGGATGAACGCATAAAGTCCAGCTGGATGTCGTCTTCGTTGATGAATAATGTCTCTGTAATTTTGATCATCAATGATTCAAAACCTCAATTGAATTGGAATGATGGAAAGTTGGAATGCTGGAATATTGGGTCTGTATGGCGCCATATGGAAAATATCATGATTCTTGCGGTAAAACCAATCATGGATCGAAAAAAAAATTGACTTCGGCTTTAAAAAGCCAAGGTTTTGGCAAATCGCAATTGCCCTATATGCCTTAACCTGTAAGATATTTGCTATTTTTCAATTCGAAATGAAGACAGTAGCTTCAAACAGCAGTTATGCATTTTTAACCATTATTCCATTATTCCGCGCAGACGGCATAAAACCAGCGTTGTTAAAAACTAAATACTTTCGTACGTTATAAAAATTCCGAGACGCCTAAATTATAATGCCGTCAAGTGTTTTACCTATATTATCTTAACTGTCGTTATAAAACAATGGTTCAAGTTTCACGTGAAAACACATTTTATTGTGTTTTCTATGCAATATCAGCACAATAAATTGATTTTTTCACTTAAATTTTTAAGGCTAATTTTATATTTTGATGGGGATATTTTTCGCATTGGACATCGCTTGAAAGATGCATATCTTGAATTTGATTTGTAAAATGGAATACGGGCGTATTGGAACAGCATACTCTGCCAAAGCGAATTCGGCGGAGCAGGTCATTCCACCATTCCAATCGGGGCGAAGCCTCTAACTTGAAAAACGGGGAGACAGACATGGAACTTAAAGACAAAAAGGTGGCCATTCCGGTAGAATCTTTGTTTAACACGTTTGAATTTTGGTATCCTTATTACCGCTTGAAAGAAGCCGGTGCCAAAGTGGTCGTTGTGGGATCGGGTAGCTCTGAGACCTACACCGGCAAACCCGGTACCGAAGTCAAGGTAAATGCAAGCATCGATCAGGTTTCAGCCGCTGATTTTGACGGAATTGTGATCCCCGGCGGATACGCCCCGGATATCATGCGGAGATACCCGAAAATGTTGCAGCTGGTAAAAGATCTATTTGAGGAGGGCAAGGTGGTTGCCGCCATCTGTCATGCAGGTTGGATGTTGGCTTCTGCAAAAATTCTGAAAGGCAAGACCGTAACTTCATTTTTTGCCATCAAGGATGACCTCATCCATGCCGGTGCGGAATGGGTTGATCAGGAAGTCGTTGTTGATGGGAACTTAATTACCAGTCGTGTGCCGGATGATCTTCCTGTCTTTATGCGGACGGTAATCGCTGCCTTGAAATAACAGTTTTGGTGGAAATTTGAGATGGCCTATGCTAAGAGGAGAGTCCAAAGGTGGTGATCGGGGCAAGCATAGTCGGATAAACCAAACGTTGCAGTTTGATTTTTGTTATCCAGCCTACAGAAAACTTTCGCTGGCAGCCGGGCCGGCTGTGGCTGATGCATTATAAAAGGGTTTCAAATTTGCTTTAAGATGGAGGAGGTCACCATGAAGATTTTGGTAGGGTATGACGGGACGAATTCGGCGAAGGAAGCATTAAATCTTGCAAAATCCCATGCAAAAGCATTCGCCGCCTCGGTTGAGGTGGTTAGGTCAATGCAGAAAGGAACGGAGTCTCAAAGAAAAGCGATTGAACAAGCGGAGCGGGGATTGGCGTATGCAAAAACGTTATTTGAAGAAGATAACATTGTTTGCAACACGCATTTATTAATCCGCGGCCTATCGGCCGGTGAAGACCTGATTGAGTTTGCCAACGAAAACAAGATCGATCAAATTATTGTCGGTGTCAAACGTAGATCAAAAGTCGGAAAATTGCTGATGGGCTCTACAGCTCAGTATGTAATCTTGCAGGCTCAGTGTCCGGTTGTCACAGTTAAGTAGAACCCATCTCAAAAATAAAGATGGGGATTGATCATCATGAAAGCAACGTTTAATCTAAGACGATCCTTGAAATTTGATTCGTAATGTATTGACTCATAATTTGCGCCTTTTCAGCGGTTATGACCGGTATGCCTTTGGCCAATCTTTCAACCTTATCCTCATTAATATCTTTCATTTTGTTTACTAAAAAAATATCTACCTCCCCACCATCGAGGAGAAAGCCGCCGGCGCCAACAGCGCCGACATAATTGCTGTTTGCAAAAATGGGAACAGCGAGCTTGAGTATTCCTGCATCTGAACGATTACTTTTTCCTATATTTTATTTTCTTCTTTTAATACTTGACAAAAAAAATATCTATAGATAATCTCCTCTAGAATTTGATAAATTGCCTATCAGGAGAAATACTCCGATAAATCCCTATTTGAATAAATTAACTCTTTTCATTTTTTTACTAGTTAGGGTTGTAATTCTAAAAATGTCTGATAGAATATATGTCAGTAATGTGGGTTAATATTCAAAAAGACTTTTATTAAAAATAGAAGGAGGAAGACATTATGGCCATTTTAAAAAGCGATTTGCAAGCTGTTAAAAAAGACATCTTAGCTCTTCAAAAAAAGATGGAGAAGTTATTAAAGGCTTACGAAAAGACGGGGAAACCTAAAGCGGCAAAAAAGCCAAAGAGAAAAGTTGTAAAAGCTAAGGCCAAACGTACCGTTAAGGCCAGAAAAACCACTGCCAGGAAAAAAGCGCCCACGGTGACAGCAACCGAACAGGTATTAAAAATTATTGGAAGATCCAGAAAAGGTGTGGATGTCCCCATGTTGAAGGTAAAAACTGGATTTGATGATAAAAAAGTCAGAAATATTGTGTTCCGGGCATCAAAGGAAGGAAAAATCAAAAAGGTCGGCAGAGGAATCTACGTAGGGGCTAAATAAAAAAAACAGCAAGAAAAAATTAAAAAAGGCATCTCGAATCTTTGTATCGAGATGCCTTTAAACTGCCGGGTAAATTCTAGTTTATATTTTTTCTACATTTTTCGCTGCTGGTCCTCTCTCGCCCTCTTCGATCTCAAATGAAACCCGGTCTCCTTCCGAGAGAGTGCGGAACCCTGCCATATTGATCGCAGAGTGGTGCACAAATATATCGTCACCTTCTTCCTGTTCGATAAAGCCATATCCCTTTCTGTTACTAAACCATTTTACAACTCCATTCGGCAAAATGTGTCCCTCCTTCTTCTTAAAAAATTAATGCCAAAAACCCCGACACACACCCTGCACCAAAAATTTTTCCTGCAGGCTTAAAATAAACTGAATGTTCGGGTCCTCTCTCAGTTAACCCCATAAAACAAATTCGCATCAAAGGTCAAGCAAAAATATCGCCAGGAAGGAATCATGCCATTAGATCAATAATAGAGTTCAGATTACAGCATTTCTTTAATATAATAGAACAGCGCAACAGTGGTGAATGCGAGTTTTAAACCGATTACCAATACATTTCCAATAAGAATTCCCCAACCTGCGCGCAAAGCTTTTTTGCCAGATTTCCCGGCCAAAATTTCACCGATCAGAGCGCCCACAAAGGCCCCTACGATCATTCCCCAGGGCGGTATAAAGAATATTCCGATGACCATTCCAATTACAGATCCCCACAGACCGGACTTTGAAGCGCCATATTTTTTTGCGCCCAGAGCAGGTGCGATATAATCCAAAACCATCAGCAACGCGGTCAATGACCCCATAACAATTAAAAAGGTCAGACTGAAAACTTGCCAGTTTTTTGTCCAGGAGAGAAGAATAAGGGCCAGAAAGCTAAAAATCGGCCCGGGGATAATGGGTAAGATACAGCCGATTATACCGGCCAGGGCTAAAATCAATCCGATTACGACGATAGCGACATCCAAATTGTTGACCTACTTGTCGGCTGAAAAACAATAAATGGTTCAGGTTACAGGCGGATTATTTCAGGCAATAACACCTTCGACTCTGGGTTGTCAAGGAATCGTGAATTGCCTGTTTCTAACAAGCAGCGATTCATCGACATTTTCTTGAAGGGGGCAGTCTAAGCACCCTCTGAAATGAAAATCCATATTTAGACCGGTTTATTAAGCGGATTTTATGCTTTAATTATTTAATTAAAGAAAAAATCAATTAAACAAATATTAATTATTTTTTTCTTGAAATATATATTATAATAATATAAGCTTTATTGCATGGGTCAGAAGAAAACATTTTCCACCAGGATCGACGAAGATAGACTCAAGGCACTCAAGCATCTTGCGGTTGACCTGGATAAATCCTTAGGTGTTTTGCTGGAGGAGGCTATCAAAGACTTTTTAAACAAGCATAAAAGGAAGAAAAAATAGAATCATTTGGTGCGTTACCATCAAATGATGTGAACTCTACAAAACGCGAACGAGATGTTATCTGGAGGTACAATAACGGAAGGGAGCGGTCCACAGGGAAAGAAGGGGAATCGGAGCACAGGCTAAAAACTTGATGTAATTTTTTTTATGCTAAGGAGACATAAAAATGGCCGCAACCAAAAGAAGCCGGTGTTTAAAAGAAGAAAAAAAAATTGTTCATCCGATCGAATTAAAGGAAAGTCTTACCGTAAAATGTGTTTGCCCGAAATGTGGCGCAATTCACAGGATGAAATTGGTTTGGTCGGGCAGAGGCAAGCCGAAGAAATTTTGCCCTCCATGCAAAATTTTTGTTTCATCTGTTGAGCATGTCGACTTTTATAATGTGCCTACAAATATGAACACCGGATTTGAATAGATTATGATTGGCGCCATTGCCGGAGATATTATCGGATCCGTATTTGAAGGGCATCCGATTAAGACCACTTTTTTTCCACTGTTTTCAAAATCTTCAAGATTTACCGATGATACGGTTTTAAGCCTTGCCCTTGCCGACGCGATTTTGAATAAAATTGATTACGCGACGGCCCTAAAAACGTATGGCCGCAAATACCCGAATGCGGGATATGGCATGTCTTTTTACACTTGGATGTGGTCCCCAGAAACAAAACCTTACAACAGCTGGGGCAACGGTTCGGCCATGCGGGTCAGCCCGGTGGGATTTGCATTTGATTCCACAGAAGGTGTTTTACGTGAAGCTGAAAGAACAGCAGCAGTCACTCACAATCATCCCGAAGGCATCAAAGGTGCTCAGGCAACTGCTCTGGCGATTTTTTTGGCACGGCGGGGCGCCGATAAAGAAGAAATTCGCAAGCAAATTGGCCATAGATTCAGCTATAATCTGGATCGCTCGCTGGATGAAATCAGACCCAATTACTTTTTTGATGTTTCGTGTCAGGGATCTGTACCCGAATCGATTATTGCGTTTCTTGAGTCAAAGGACTTTGAAGGCGCAGTTCGTCTGGCGATTTCCCTGGGCGGGGATAGTGATACCATGGGATGTATTGCCGGTGGGATTGCTCAGGCATATTACAGAAAGATCCCGCCCGAGATCATTGACGAGGTCAAATTGCGGCTGCCTCATGAGTTAATGCTGATTGTCGATCAATTTAACTCGACATTCGGTTTGTCCTTATAACGGCGTTTGAAAAATCAAAGCATCGCGCGAATTGAAGGTTCCGGACGTTTTTTTATTCTCTCGGATGAAATTTCTTATGCAATTTTTTGAGATGCTCAGGGGTGACATGCGTGTAAATCTGGGTCGTTGAGATATCTACATGTCCCAGCATAATTTGTACCGCTCTCAGGTCAGCACCGCCCTCCAACAGATGACTGGCAAACGAATGCCGTAGGCTGTGAGGCGTTATTTTTTTGTTAAGTCCTGCCAGTATCGCATAGCGCCGCAGCAACTTCCAAAAGCCCTGGCGGGTCATGGGTTTGCCGGCGCGGGCAATAAAAAGATACGGACTGGACATTTGTTTTAGACGCATGGATCTGGCAGTTTTTAAATAGTGATTGATTTTTTCTCTGGCGTGCATGCCGATCGGTACAATTCTTTCTTTGGAACCCTTGCCGAAGATCCGAACAAACCCGGCTTCTAAATTGATATCCTGTAATTTTAGATTGATGAGTTCAGATACGCGCAATCCGGCCGCATAAAGAAGTTCCAGCATGGCGGCATCTCTGACGCCGAGGGGTTTATTGGTGTCCGGAGCCTCAAGCAAACGCTCGATTTCATACCTGGATAAAACATGCGGTAATTTTAAACTGGTTTTGGGCAGATCAATCAGCTTGGCCGGATTATGCCGCAAGATTTTTTCCTGATGCAGAAAGCGATAGAGTCCTCGAATCGCAACCAGATGCCGTGCTCTTGAACGCGCCCCAAGCCCCGATTCTCTGAGCAGAATTAAATGTTTTAAAATAGAGGAGGTATCTTCTTCAGAAAAGGCAGTCGTTTTATTTTCAGCTAGAAAATTGCGATATCTGATGATATCTCGGCTGTAGGCCTCAAGTGTTTTTTGAGACAGCCCTTTTTCAACCAATAAATAGTTTAAAAATTGGTCGATGAGTGTATCCAGGGTGGACGATTTTGGATTCACAATAACTTGTTTATCTCATGAATCCTGATTTTTTTCAATGTACGTATATGTATCATTAGTCAAATAGTCAAATGGTCGATCAGTCTAGTAGGTTAAAATGGATTAAATCTTCTGAGTATTTAACGAAAGGCTGGGATTATAGATTTTCAGAAAGGGTGAGAATATTTTTATTAATGGCAAATTGTAAATCGGGCTGGATAAATTCGTGGTGTTTTTCCTGAAAAGGTACATATACCAGCACAAAGCTTTTGGCGGCGATGTCAATCGCATGAAGAATCTCCGCCAGCGTGTTTTTGGGCTTAATGAAACTGGCCAGGTTGACTTTTAAGCTTTCGATGGCTTCTGTCACCGGTAAAGTTATTGGATGATGGCGATGCTCGGGCAATTCCTTAACCAGATCATTATGAAGCTGGGCCAGCGTCATATTCTTTGAAAGCTGTAAAAATATCTTTGGACGAACTTTAAATGCCGGCGCCCAGAAACGAAAACCGATATTCTCCCAGCCGGGTTGAACCACTTTAGGAATGTTGGCGACTTTAATCAAATCGGCATAGTTTCTGAGATTTATGCCGGAGATTTCAGGCCGAATTCGCCAGAAAGGCAGATAAAGAACATTGTTTTCAGGGGCTGGTTGTCTGCCGAATTTTATCTTTTTTAACTTTTTGCCGACCGGATACCAGGCAGAGGTACAATTCTTACATAGCAAAACCAGCGAATCCCTTTCTCCCTCCAGATCCCAGCCGCAATGGGGGCACAATGTTGAAATAAAATCAATCCGCCAGCTTGGGTTTTCGGCGGGCAGTTGATCAATGTCAAAATTTTCGGTTTGCCCCGCGGCGACAGGCCTGTTGAGCACTGCATCATAAATGCGGTTTTCAATATAAAAGGGGGCATAAATCAGGCTGATGGTTTCGCCAATATGAGCGTGGTGCAGCACGGGTTTGGGTAAAGTTTTGTCAAACCGCATGTCGAAGTTTTGTTCGACTTGCGCCAGGGTCTGGGTGGGTTCCAGGAATAAACCTTCAGTTTCCGGTGTGATAAATTTAATTTTCAGAGCCTGGCTGCGCAAACCCAGGCTCACTGGAAACAATCGTGAGGCAACGGCCTGATGGCTTACATCGACAAACTTGTGTCGAATACCGTGACCCGCGTAAGCAAACAGCATGCCTTTAAAGCGCCAGTAGGGAAAGAACACTAAATCCTTAGAGTCGGCCGCATTGCTGGAAAGCATATACCGGAACACATCTTTTGCGTAAAAATAGGACTTTACTCTGCAAAATTCGCAGGCAAAAAGTCGGTCCGTCTCTTCGATAACGGCGGGGGCGCCGCATTGCGGGCACTGATGTTCAATTAGAAAATTAATATGGCTCTCCGTTAGAGTTTTTCGCCACAGTCATTGCAAAAAATGGCATCGTCCAAATTCTCGTTTCCGCAATTGGGACAGAATTTTTTTTCGGGTTTTTCTTCAACCGGATGACCGCAGCGGGAACAAAATTTTGCCGTTGGTGTGAGGTTTTTCGAGCAATGTGCACATTCTTCAAAAACCAAAAGCTGATGGCCGCAATCCGGGCAAAACTTGGAATGGCTGGGAATCAAATTGCGGCATTCCGGGCATTTTGATTGCGAATGATCTTCACCAGGTGCTGCCTGGGGACGGGCCCCTGCGAAATACTGGGCGAACATGGCCGGCATCATCAATCCCATACCGGCACCCATTCCCAGACCTGAACCCCCTTCGGATTCAGAGGCTTTCTCCATGGCCATAGCGGCTTTCATTTGCATTAATTTATTCATATCGTCAAACACACCCATTCGGCTGCGATCATCAATCGCCTGTTGCACTTCGGGCGGGGGTGTGATTGCATTAATGTAAAGATGGGTCATGCGGATGCCAAAATGACTGAAATCCTCCGTTAGTCTCTCCGAGAGCCCCTTGGACAGCTCATCGTACTGTGACGGCAGATTCAAAATTGAATCAATTGTTTCGCCCATATAATCATTAAAACGGGAAACAATGACACGATTTAAATATTCTTCTATTTCAGCTGTGGTAAACATGCCCTGGGTGCCGACTAAACTGTTGACAAACAATACGGGTTGGACAATCTGCAGATTAAATACACCGAAAGCTCTCAGGCGAATCAAGCCCAGTTCGGAATCTTTGAAAGCAACCGGATCTCGTGTACCCCATTTCAAATTGGTAAACACTTTTAAATTAATAAAGTACATTTCAGCGCGAAGGGGACTCGTCCCGCCCCAGGGAAAACTGGCAATTTTAGTTAAAATTGGAATATTGGCAGTTTTCAGGGTATGCCGGCCCGGGCCAAATGCGCCGACGGCTTTGCCCTTGTAGAAAAAAACAGCGGCCTGGCTTTCCCTGACGGTCAGTTGTGCGCCGTATTTGATCTCACCGGAGCCTTCTTCCGGCAGGCGGTGGACGAGTTCCTGTCCGGTTTCGTCAAACCATTCTAGATTTTCTAAAAAAATTAAATTATTCGTACCCATTTTTAATTCTCCTTCCCGGATCGGTGAAAATTAGTCACAGAATGCGGTTAATTTGTTGAAAATTGCTCAATATTTTAGCTATTTATAAGATAGAGGGTTCTTTTGGGATATAAAATGCTTATCGGTCATTCAGACAGCAAACTTGAGCACCCCCGGCTTGTACGATGAAGACCGAAACGTGGTTTGCAGCCATTAATATGTAGCGATGCAAAAGTAAAACAGGCAAAGGCGGGGGTTTTATCATCCTTTAAGCATCACAAGAGACAGATGCCCTTATTTTCGAGTTTTTATAAATGGTTGCGACCTTGCAACATTAGGGCGAGTATGGTTTATTTGTTTGATATCACTATATTTTTTATTTGACATAGGGATCTCTTTATCCGATAATAAAATGTTGAACCGACAGCAGTTATTCTGATCGCAATGCATCAAACCATAAACATCCTTAATTGATAAACCCCATCTTGAAAGGGGAGACAATGAAGACAAAAAATGAAAGAAGGGTGTTTGAACGCTATAATAATGATGCTCCCGTTATATATGCCTACCACAATACCGATCGATTCTTTAACGCCTTGATGTGTAACTATTCAAAAGAGGGCATGTGCTTTAAAACGCCAAATGGGATTGACACCGGTTCCGACATTTATATTATGATGGAAAATTATGCTCCCGATACAATTCATGCGGAGCTTTATGAGGGCTATTTTGCTGAAGTTAGATGGTGCCGGCAACTACCTGATGCCGAGGTGCCTGAGTATAAAGTGGGGGTAAAATATTATAAAACCGTTATTGAT
>JASFGZ010000088.1:0-11821 GCA_050123495.1 Desulfobacterales bacterium | reverse complement strand
CCAGCCTCCTCGTCATGCTGGACCCGGATTATAAGAACAAGCCCGTCGAACAGAATAAAGCCTGGGATTTTCTGAAAGAACTCGACAAAAACATGGGGCAGTACATCAAGAGTGGATCAAAACCGGCCAAGCTGACTGCTGCCGGCGAGTATGCAATCGGTTGTTCCTTTGCTTTTGTGTATTCTTCATTAAAGAAAAAGGGTTCCCCGGTTGCGCTGGTCATGCCTGAAGAAGGTGCCGGATTCGAGCTCGAGGCCAATGCGCTGCTGAAAGGTGCCAAACATGAAGCGGCCGCTAAAAAATTCTTAGACTGGGCCATCAGCAAGCAAGCCATGGAAGAATACGCCAAGTTTAAGCTAGGGGTTACCTATCCGGGTGTTTCAGGGCCTAAAGATTTACCGGCTTTGGAAACCATTAAATTGGCCCCTATGGATTTTCCGTGGCAGTCCGAAAATCGCGCCAAGATCCTGGAGGTCTGGCAAAACCATTTCCTGAAATAAGCATGCGTCGAATGACCTTTTTAAAAACTTCATAAATCCTCCACGAGGAGGATTTATGAAGTTTTGTCTTTCAAAGGGAACTCTTTATGGAAACCACGTCCAAACAACTTGTTTTAGAAAACATCAGCAAGCATTTCGGCTCTTTGGTTGCGGTCCAAGATGTTAATCTTGTGATCGAACCCGGTGAGTTTATCTGTTTTTTAGGCCCGAGCGGATGTGGCAAAACCACCCTTTTGCGGATAATTACCGGCTTTGAGCAACAGACAACCGGAGATGTCATTTATGATGGAAAAGTTTTTAATGATGTTATTCCGCAAAAAAGGGATTTTGGGATTGTGTTTCAGTCTTACGCTCTGTTTCCTAATATGACGGTACACCAGAATGTTGCCTTTGGTTTAAAAATGCGCAAAATGCCGCCAAAGCTGATCGATGAACGCGTCAATGAAATCCTTCAACTGGTGGGCTTATCTGAATGGGAGCAACATTATCCTTCACAGCTGAGCGGCGGCCAGCAGCAACGGGTGGCGCTGGGCCGGGCGCTTGCCATCAAACCCAATGTGTTACTGCTGGATGAACCCTTGAGCGCGCTGGATGCCAAGATCCGGATACGTCTTCGAACGGTTATCAAAAAATTGCAGGAAGAACTGGGCATTACAATGATCTATGTCACCCATGATCAGGAAGAAGCCCTGGCACTTGCGGATCGGGTCGCCATCATGCGCGATGGCGAGATCCGGCAGATCGGTTCGCCCTGGGAAATCTATAAACAACCCAAAACCAGCTTTATTGCTGAATTTGTTGGAACCTCCAATTTTATCACCGGCACCAAAAAGAACGGCAAAGTTCAATTCGGCGGGCTGGAACTTGCGGTCTCAAATCTGAATGACACCGAAAACGAGACGGTTTATCTTGCCATTCGACCCGAAAATATTGTGCTGATAGATGAAACCCTCTCTGCTGAAAACTATGTGGCTTCCAATATTGTTGAAGTCGAGGCTGAGGTAATTAATTTTCTGGGGGCGATCGTTAGAATTACCTTCATTCTGGAAGAAGAAGAAATGCTGGTGGATATTTCCGAAAAAGAGTTTGAACGTTTGAAGTTGAAACGAAAGGATAAATTTAAACTTTATTTCCCGCCGGATGAATTTCATCAGTATTCAGAATTGTTTAGAAAACTCATCTAACGTCTTGGAATTTATATTTTGCTATCGGCGGGGCAATCGAGCATTTTACAGGCTTCCGATCTCATTACGAAAATGGAATAATGGAATAGTGGAATGATGGAATGTTGATGTTTGCGCGGATGTTATCCATTTATTCTTATTTCTATAAAGATGAATTTTGCCATTAAACCATCTCACCATTGTTCCAAAACCCAGTATTCCATTATTCCAGCATTCCAATATTCCAATTTGATGCAATGCCCTGAGTTCGTGTTCATTTAACAATTGATGTGTCACATTGATATGTCACAAACTTGAGATTTGAAATATGAATACTTCCTCATCAACAGCCGACACAACCATACAGTATCAGGTTTCTGCCGCACGGATGGAAGTTGATCGATTCATTGTTCCCAGCGTCACCCTTTTTATCGGCCTGATTCTTTGTTTTTTTATGCTTTTCCCCCTCTCGGCCATCCTGAAGATGAGCTTTTTCAAAGGCGGCGAGTTCGGTCTGGCCAATTTCACCCTGGCAAATTTCCAAAAATATTTCACCACGGCATATACCCTGAGAGCGCTATGGCACAGCCTGTATGTGTCGGTGGCCACCACAATTATTGTCACGATTATTATTTTCTTTTATGCCTATGCCATGACCCGAACAACCATCCGCGGAAAGACCTTTTTCCGCAATGTCATCATGCTGCCGCTGGTGGCACCTTCGATCGTGCAGGCACTGGCGCTGATTTATCTGTTCGGCCGCAATGGCCTGATTACGGCACATCTTTTAAAAACAGAATGGAGTATATACGGGGCCACCGGGATAATTGTCTCCGAAGTTCTGTATTGCCTGCCGCATGCTTTTGTGATCCTATATACAACCCTTTCGGCAGTAGATATCCGGCTGGATGAGGCTGCCGAGAGCCTGGGCGCCACGCCTTTCAAGGTGTTTACCCGCATCACGGTTCCATCTGCCAAATACGGCATCTTCAGCGCCGCTGCCCTAACTTTCAATTTGACCATTACCGATTTTGGCAATCCGGTGGTCATTGGGGCAGATTATAACGTCCTGGCCACCGAAATCTATGCCCAGGTCACCAATCTCTACCGCTTTGACCTGGGGGCTACCATCAGTATCATTTTACTCGTACCGTCGCTGATGGCTTTCATGCTGAATTATTATATCTCCCGCAAAACATTTTCCATGATCAGCGGCGCTGCCCGACCCGTGATTCCACCGTCGCGGCCGTTGAAAAAGATCTCCTACACGCTTTATTGCAGCCTGGTCACTTCCGCTATTTTTCTGGTATTTGCCACCGTCATCATCGGCTCTTTTGTTAAAATTTGGCCTTATGACTGGTCGCTGACTTTAGCGCATTACAGTTTCCCGTCGATCGGAGGATATTCCGCCATCTGGACCAGCGTGTGGGTTTCCTTGATCGTGGGGATTGCCGGCGCATTTATTACTCTGGTGGCCGGCTATATTATGGAAACGCGCAAGCCTTTTTTCAAACAGACGATTTATCTTCTGTCGGTGATGCCGGCGGCGATCCCCGGGCTTGTGATGGGATTGGGATATATTCTGGCGTTTAACAAACCTTATTACATATTCTACGGCACCCCCTGGATCATCGTGATCAACATTGTCATCTGCAACTTTACCCTGGGTATATTATCCAGCATTTCCAATCTGAGAAACATCGATCCATCCATCGAAGAAGCCTCCATCAGCCTGGGCGGAGATACCTTCCGAACCTTTTTCAGAATCATATTCCCGCTTTCAAGGGTCGCCTTCTTTCAAAACTTCGTCTATTTTTTCATGCGCTCGATGACCACCATCAGTGCCGTCATTTTCCTGGTCTCGGCCACCGTTCATCTGGCGGCCATCGAAATCATCATGCTGGACAATGATGGCTGGACCGCAAGTGCCAATGCCATGTGCACCTGTATTATTGTGATCGTGCTGATCATGCTGGGGATTTTACAGATTGTTGCCAAAAAGACAGGCAGACGGCCGGAGGGGCTGGTTTCTGAGGTGTAGTTCAGAGGTTTGGGGCTTCGCGCTCCGCGCTACGACCCCACAGGCAGGGTTCAGAGTTCAAGGGTTCAGGGTTAATTATGTCATAGGTTAGAGGTTGGAGGTTGGAGGCAAAAAGACTTCCGAACTGGCGTCTCTCAATTCCTAAATCTCTCGATTTTTATCCTGTAATTTTCCGCCTCAAACCTCTAACCTCTAGCCTAACGCATTCGTATGATAGACCTAAATCCCTAAATTCCTCAATTTGAACTATCTTTTCAGAACGTGGATGGTACGCGGCACCGTAACTTTAACCTTGGCCTTTTTGCCAAATTTTTCAGAACCCATGGGGTTGTAATGATCAACCACCATTTCCTTGTCTCCAAATTTGACGGTATATTTGGCAAGGTTGCCGGCATACATCTGACTTTCCACCGTGCCATGGAACGTATTCGGTCGTTCGGTACCGTGCGACGGAGAAAGTGAAACGGTTTCCGGCCGGATGACCAACAAGACTTCATCGCCTGCTTTTATGTCTTTCTGATCATGTTCCAATTCGAGTTTGCCGTACTCGGTTATGACGTAAGATGTGCTCGTCTCTTTGTCTATGGCATCGACGGTTCCTTCGAGGAAATTAACATATCCCACAAATCCGGCGATAAACTCGTTGGCCGGTCGCTCGTAAATATCAATCGGAGACCCAATCTGCTGGATGACGCCGTCATGCAGCACGAGGAGCCGGTCGGAAATGCTCATGGCTTCGTACTGGTCGTGGGTGACAAATATGGTGGTGATCCCGATTCGTTCCTGAATATTTCTGATCTCTTCGCGCATGACCACGCGAAGATTGGCATCCAGATTGGAAAGCGGCTCGTCCAGAAGCAGCACCTTGGGTTCCAGCGCCAGAGCTCTGGCCAGCGCCACACGCTGCTGCTGGCCGCCGCTGATGCGGTCAATGGATCGATCGCCCAGGCCATCCATGTGAACAAGAGCAAGAAGCTCTTCGACACGGGTATCAATCTTTTCCCTGGGCCATTTTTGCAGTTTCAACCCAAAACCGATATTCTTTCTCACATTCATATGCGGAAAAAGCGCATAGCTTTGAAAAACCATTTTGGTATTGCGCATGTTGGGCGGCAACTTACCGATGTCTTCTCCGTCAAGAATCACCTGCCCGGACGTGGCCGTCGTGAATCCGCCCACAATTCTCAGCAAGGTCGTTTTGCCGCACCCGCTCGGACCCACAAAGGTCAGCAATTCACCTTTGTCGATCCTGGCCGAGATCCCCTTGAGCACTTCAACATCTCCAAAGTTTTTATATACATCCCTTAATTCCAACATAGGTGTTTCGGTTGCTTGCATGATCTTAGCTCGCTTCGTTTATAACTGGAATTTTATTTTTACCGCCGCGGCGGGATAGAATCTCCGAGACATTTATGCTCCTTGCTTGGTGCTGACATCGAGACCGGTTTTTCTGGCAATGATTTGAAGAATACCCAGTGAAATGGCAACGATGCCGATCACCTTCATCGTTGTTGCCGAAGCCAAGCCCAGCTCTCCAAGCTGGGCCGTCAAGTAAATATATACAGATGCCAGATCAAAGCCCGGGGTCACCAGAAAGATCACCGAGCTCAATGACATCATTGTGGTCATAAATGTGTAGATAAATCCGGCCACAAAGGCCGAAAACATGATTGGCAGAACCACCTTAAAAAATATGGTTATAAAATCCGCGCCCAGATCGGCCGAAGCCTCTTCGATTTCGACACTGATCTGGTGCAGCTTGCTGATTCCGGCTTCAACACCGACCGCCAGGAATCGAAACACACAGTTTAAAATAATAATCCAGATGGTTCCGGTCAGCAGAAATGGCGGACGGTTGAAAGCCATGATATACCCTACGCCGATGACCGTTCCGGGAAGCGCGAAACCCGACAGAGCGACCATCTCCATGATCTGCTTGCCGGAAAATTTTCCGCGCATAATCACATAGGCCAGCAAAGTTCCCACGATGGCGCCGACCAGACCGGCACCCAGAGATACCTTGATGCTGTTCCAAATCGCAACGTTGGACTGGGTATTGAGGACGTGATCGATGACAAACGTATTATCGACCCCGACAATCTTGACAAATGACCCCAGCAGAATTACCCCGAAGCTCAGCAGTACCATTGCAGCTATGGATAAGCTGATAATCATAAACGGGATTTTGATAACCGGGGCCATGGGTTTGGGCTCGGCAGCCATGCCTTTTCCGGTAATCGTAGCGTAACCCCTACCCTTGAGAACGTAATTATGAAGAATGAAAATCAGAACGCAGGGTGTTATCAGCACGACGGAGAGCACGCTGGCCATATTGAAGTCACCTTCACCGGTGATCGCCAGATACGTGTCCACCGCCAAAAACGGCGTCCTTCCACCCAGAATTGCGGGATTGCCGAACTCGGCGATGGTCATCACAAAAACCAATAGGGCCGCTTTTAAAAGACCGGGGGCTGCCAGAGGAACGGTGATGGATCGAACGATCCGAACCTCAGACGCTCCCATGTCGCTGGCGGTTTCTTCCAGGCTGGGATTAAGAGAGTTCAGAACATTTTCGATCATCATAAATGACAGCGGAAGAAACGCCAGGCACTGGGCCGTAATAAGCCCAGTCCAGCTGTAAATATTAAAATCCAGGTTAAACAGGTTGTTAAGCAAACCGTTGCGGCCAAAGAGTGTAATCAAAGAAATGGAAAAGATATAAGGCGGTGCCGCCAGAGGAAGTAAGGCACAAATTTTCAACGGTTTTCTCAGCCATAAAGGACCCCGCGTCGTCAAATAGGCAAAAGAAAAACCGACGATCAGCAATAAGACCATCACGGCAAAACCCAGGATAAGGGTGTTAAAAAGTGACCAATAGTAAAAGTTATAACTGAAAAACTCGACATAAAAGTCGAAGGTAAATCCTTCGTCTCCCCATAAGCTTTTGACCAATACGAACCCAATCGGCAAAAGGAGGAAGATGGCAAGAAGGGCAAAAAGTGCGAGAGCAAAAATTCGTACCAGATGTGCATTGAAAAATGCCCTGGTTCTATACCACAAGCTTTTGTGGTATATTCTACCTGCTACCGCTTCTGCCATCTTTCAATTCCTCGTATAATCTCAGATCCGGATGAGACGGATGCGGGGTCTGGAACAAACCTTATTGTTTCTTTGCTTCTTCGGCGGCCTTTCTTTCCTTTTCATCACCGACTTCCTTGGCTTTGGCTGTTTCTTTCATCATGAATTTACTCTTCCACTGTTTGACGACTTTTTTCTTATTTTGGACAGCCCAGCCGTGATCCACTTTGATGAATTTAGGCTTGGCAGCACCGTAGAGTGCGCTGGGAATTCCCGGGCGCGGTGGAATATACCCCATAGAGGCCAGAAACTCGCTGGCATCTTTGGTGCCTAAATAATCCATAATTTTCTTTGCCAGATCAAGCTTCTTGGTTCCCTTCAGGATCGTGCAATAGTTGCCCTCGTATCCGATGCCCTCTGCAGGAATCACCCACTGGAGCGGATAGCCGTCGTTAATTCTTTTCAGGACGTTCTCATCCGCAGTGAGCCCCAGCAAGTACTCGCCTCTGCCGACGAGGTCGGTGGGCGCGTTGCCGCTCTTGGTGTAAAAGGCCATGTTTTTGTCCAAAGCCTCTAGATACTTCCATCCCTCTTCTTGGCCGTAAAGCTGGAGAAAAGAGTAATTGATCATGAAGGCCGTTCCCGAAGTCCGGGGTGAGGGCGCAACGATTTGTCCTTTCCACTTAGGATCCAGAAGCTCTTTATAGCTCATCGGCATCCCATACCCTTTTTCGGCTAGTTTTTCCTTGTTACCCACCAAAAGGAACGAAAAGGTCCCCAGAGCATAATAGGTTCCATCCGGGGATTTAAAGGCCTCATCGATGTCATCCCAGGCCGGTGATTTATAGGCTTCGAAGTATCCCTTCTTAGCGCCATTGATCGCCTCGGCAGCACCAACAGACAAAATCATATCGGCATTGAACCTTGGATACTCTGTCGCAATTCTGGCACCGATTTCTCCCCATGATAGCGTGATGCCCTTGACTTCGATCCCGGTTTTTTCTTGAATTCTCTTTGATAAGGCTTCGTTTACCTCACGGGAAAACCCCAGATAAGCGCTAATCGAATCCGCAGCGTAAAGACCACCGGAAGCAATGCCAAATGTCAAGATAAGGGCCAACGCTGCGATTGTTAGAAATTTACCTTTCATGGTGCACCTCCTTTAATTAGGAACGTTAGATGGATGTTACGCCATGACCCATTAAAAGGGCATGCATCCTTAATAGATCAAATGGAAGGTCAGATACGGTTGTTTTCACCCCCTTTCTGCCACAGCTATTCCCCAACCTAAAAGGCGTTTATCCACAGTCTAAACCAATCCTTGCTTCATAGCAGATGAGTTAATACAAGTCAAAAACCATATTGAAATAAAAAACTAAATTTGATTCACTCTTAAGTCGATGTATAGTAGCGTTCGGCTAATATAAGTCAATTTAATAATTATCATAATATTAATGAAAAAAAATTATAATTATAAATTCATATCGCCTGGAATAAAATGACACGGCCGGCCGAATTCACACCCAAAGTATCAGTCACCGGCTTAAGCCGATCAGAATCACTCCCAATGAAATCAAAACTGCACCGACTAATTTTTGCGGGGCGTTTTTCTCCTGCAGCAACATGATCCCAAGGAGAGCGGAAAAGACAATGCTGACCTCTCTGGCAGCGGCTACATAACTCACTTTACTGATCTGCAGTGCGAAAAGAATCATCAGGTAAGTAAAAAGATCCAAAAAACCGACGATAAGAATCTGTATTTTATTGATATTCCACTCTTTTTTAAGATCCGAGCGCACCTTGACAAACACATAGGGAGAGAGCAGAAGCAAAGAAATGACAAACATGAGGTAAATGTATACCGGCGGGTTAACCATCGAGACCCCGATTTTATCCACAAGAGAGTAACCTGCAATTGTCCCGCCGGTGCAAAGCGCCCATAGCGAGGCACGACCTCTTAGGGCCAGGAAAGGCTCAAAAAACGATTGAACGGCAAACGAACGAAGATGAATAATAAAAATACCCAGAATAACAAGGGCAATACCATACATTCCCAGGATGGATAGTTGCTCGTTCAGGATTAATACAGCCAGAATCGGCACAAACAAAGGCCCTGAACCCCGCGAAAGTGGATAAACCAAAGATAGATCACCCCGTTCGTATGCAATACCCACAAACCAGAAATAAAAGGCGTGTATGACGCCCGTGGCAAGAATGCAGCCCCATCCAGTAAAAGAAATGGTCGCCGCCGGCCAGTAATATAGAAACATGGGGAAAAAAATAATCGTGGAAAATAGGATGGCCCACCAGATAAAGGCAATCTTGTTCCGGCTTTTCTTAGCAAGATAGTTCCAGCTGGCGTGTAAAAGTGCTGCAGCAAGAACAATTCCCAGGGCCAATCCGCTCATTAGAATTATTTCTCCCGATCGGAAATCAGAGCGTGGAAATTATCAAATAAATATGCCAAAATTGCAATCTTCAAAATAAGTTGCCCTGCAGCAGTATGCTGCAGGGCAATTCGAATTCATACCATTTAAAAAGGGTCAGGTGATTTTTAGAAAATTAGAGTGGCGTCTGTTTCTGAATCAGCGTGGTATTCTATTATAAGTCATAGGGCGTCAGGCTTTCGAAACCGCTATCGGTTACCCAGACGGTCTGCTCGAATTGGGCGGATAAAGACCCATCCTTGGTAACCGCCGTCCAGTTATCATCCAGGATTTTCAATTCATGGTTTCCCAGATTGATCATCGGTTCTATCGTAAAAACCATGCCCGGAATTAACCGCACCCCCTGCCCTTTCTGGCCGAAATGCGGGACCTGGGGAGCCTCGTGAAATTCAAACCCGACACCATGGCCGACAAAATCCCGTACCACCGAGCATCCCTGTTCCTCGGCATAGCTCTGGATTGCCCAGCCAATATCTCCGATGGTATTGCCGGGTTTTACTTCGGAGATGCCGCGCTTTAAGCACTTTTTGGCAACACCGACAATTTTTTGGGCTTGCGGGCCGGGCGTGCCCGCAAAAAACGTTTTGTTGGCATCGGCGTAATAGTCGTCTAAAACGGAAGTGACGTCGACATTGACAATATCCCCGTCTTTCAGAATACGGTCTCCGGGAATGCCATGGCAAACGACTTCGTTTACCGAAACGCAAACACTTTTGGGAAAGCCCCGGTAATTGAGCGGGGCCGGTTGGGCACCGTTTTTTATCGTAAACTCATGCACGATGACATTGATTTCATCTGTTTTCATTCCCGGACGGATTTTGGACTCAACCAGATCGAGGGTATCCAGCACCAGCCGACCGGCCCTGCGGATACCCTGAATATCGGCGCTTTTTTTAAGTTGAATCTTGTATCTCTGGGCATACATTGCCCTGGGGTCTTTGGGCTCTGATACCTCTTTTCCTAAACAACACTTCTTGTATTTTTGCCCGCTGCCACAAGGGCAGGGATCGTTTCGGCCAAGTTTCACAGTTCTGTTTTTCATTTTCAGTCCTTATCGAATATTAAAAAGGCATCTCGTCTCACCGAGACAAAATGCCTTCCTTCGCTCAGTTTAAAAAGAACGTTACAAGCGGACGATCTTTCTTAGAGGCCCTCGGTCACAAAAGTTTACTTTAACTATTCATACGTATGAAACGACGCTTTCGATTTGGTATTAAAATAATATATTTTTTAAGGAATTTCAACGTGCAAAATTCAATTGCGCAGCGGCGGCAAGTGTCATCGGTCTTTGACCAAAGCGGACGCATATGTTACTGAACTTCTAAAGAGGGCAAGCAAATGCAGCAGCGCTATAAATTTAATCGTCTTGAATTTGCCGGTTCTTTGGGCGATCTGGGAACACTTTTGCCTTTAGCGGTCGGGATGACACTGATTAACGGGCTCAAGCCGACGGGTTTATTTCTTACAATCGGCATTTTTTATGTTTTAGCAGGGATCTACTACGGCGTCACCGTGCCGGTGCAGCCGATGAAAGTTATCAGTGCCTACGCTATCGCTACTGCCATGGATGCATCCCAGATCACGGCTTCCGGTTACTTGATGGGTCTTGTATTGCTGTTGATCGGTGCCACCGGAGCAATTACCGTAATTGGCAGATACATCCCTAAATCAGTTGTCAGAGGCGTTCAGCTTTCCACCGGGACCCTGTTGATGGTGCAGGGCGTCAAGCTTATGCTGGGAGCGTCAACGTTTCAAAAAATCCATCAGACAGTCGAACCCTATTTATCCGTTCAATCCATCGGTCCCATTCCCATCGGCATTATCATCGGTATTGCCGGCGGATGTCTCACACTCGTTCTGCTGGAGAATAAAAGATTTCCGGCCGGACTTATCGTGGTGGTTGCCGGATTGGTTTTAGGCTTGATACTTGGCAACCGCCAGGGTTTGGACGAGCTGCACGTCAGCATCAATCTCCCAATGTTTCTTCCCTACGGCTGGCCCAGCCGGGCAGATTTCGCTTTTGCGCTGTTTGCACTGGTTTTACCCCAAATTCCGATGACATTAGGCAATGCCGTCATGGCATACGCTGATTTGTCAAAGGAGTATTTCAAGGAGCAATCCGGCAAGGTGACCTATCGTGCTGCTTGCATCAGCATGGCACTCGCCAACTTCCTGAGTTCAACATTTGGTGGTATGCCCCTTTGCCACGGGGCTGGTGGGCTGGCGGCCCATTACCGTTTTGGAGCCCGAACCGCTGGCTCCAATATAATGATCGGGGCTGTATTTATTGCCCTGGCGCTCTTTCTGGGCAGCCGTTCACTCGTATTCATCAATCTTCTTCCGCTCGCTGTTCTGGGAATATTACTGTTGTTTGCCGGCAGTCAGCTGTGCCTGACCATACTGGATTTAACGACGCGCAAAGACATGTTTGTGAGTCTGGTCGTTTTAGGAATAACCCTGGCCACTAATTTGGCAGCAGGTTTTCTGGCGGGTATTGCCGTGGCCTATTTCCTAAAGTTCGAAAAGTTTAAGGTTTAGATTAGAGTTCAGATCCATTTAACGCGGTCAAGGCTGTAATGGATGAATATGTTT
>JASFGZ010000087.1:0-11990 GCA_050123495.1 Desulfobacterales bacterium | reverse complement strand
TCAGAACCAGCGTGCAGACATTATTATTTTTCTGCACCAATAGAAGTTTTTTTGTCACAGGTTACCTCCGACTTGTCATACCTGAATCTTGCCCCGCTTGACGCGGGCTGAAGCGTCTAATTTTTTTGGCTCCAAGGAGCTTTCCATAAAAATTAATGAGAATATGAAAGCCTCCGGCCCGTGCAAAATTCAGGTAACAAAATGTTCGTTGAAGCCATGCCTTTATAGTTGACCGCGTCTAGACAATCAACTCAATTCTCTCTCATTTTCATATTATTGAACAAAGGAAATAATTGACACCTTTGCATGGTATACAGTATACAGATTGCACGCAGAATCGCCAGAGGACAAAGAAAACCATAATAAATTAAAAGCTTAAATAAGGATATACGACCATGACCAAAGCCAAAACACATCAGAGTGAGTTAGAAAGGCTAGCGTCTCTTGAACAACGGGCCGAAAGCGGCGGCGGTCAAAAGGCAGTTGACCGCCAGCACGAAAGAGGCAAATTGACAGCCAGGGAACGTTTGAAGCTGCTTTTTGATTCGGATAGTTTTGTGGAGGTTAACAAATTAGCCGAAAGTCAATCGATAGACTTTGGCATGCAGGAAAAAAAAGTGCCCGGTGATGGTGTGGTTACGGGTTATGGAGCCATAGCGGGCCGGCTGGTGTTCGCCTATGCTCAGGATGTCACGGTTCTGGGCGGATCCGTGGGCACAATCCACGGACAAAAAATCTGCAGCATCATGGATGAAGCGATAAAAGTGAAAGCCCCCCTGGTGGCTCTAAATGATTCCGGCGGCGGCAGATTGCACGAAGGCTTTTTCGCTTCCAAGGGTGTCGCCGGCATGTTTTATCGCAATACTGCCGCCTCAGGTCTTATTCCCCAGATTACCGGTATGATGGGCTCCAGCGCTGGGGTGGCCGTATATTCACCCGCATTGACCGATTTTATTGTCATGGTAAAAGGCAAAAGCCACATGGTGATCACCGGGCCCGGGATCATCAAATCAGTAACCGGCGAAGATATCAGCTTAGAAGAACTCGGAGGTGCCAAGGTCCACAGCGAGATCACCGGAACAGCACATTTCGTTGCCGACAGTGATGAAGAGTGCCTTGAAGTCATTAAAAAGCTGCTCGGTTATCTGCCTTCGAATAACAGTGAGAATCCACCGGTCATTGATACGGGCGATGATCCTGAACGAATTGATAGAAAACTGGAGGAAATCGTCCCCGCTAACTTCAGAAAATCCTATGACATGCACCAGGTTATCGAGCGGGTTGTCGACCAGGGGACATTTTTCGAAGTCCTGCCCCGGTATGCCCTGAATATTATCATCGGCTTTGCACGTATGGATGGCCATGTGGTCGGAATCGTTGCCAATCAGCCACGAATAAAGGCGGGTTGTCTGGATGTCGATGCATCCGACAAAGCCGCACGGTTCATTCGATTTTGCGATGCCTTTAACATTCCCTTGATCAATTTTGTTGATGTACCCGGATATTTCCCCGGAGTGGCCCAGGAGCACGCCGGCATTATTCGTCACGGTGCTAAAATGCTTTACGCATATTCGGAAGCCACCGTACCCAAAATTACACTGGCCCTGCGAAAAGAATACGGCGGTGCCGTAATGGGAATGTGTTGTGTCGGCATGGGAGTCGATCTCATGTTGGCCTGGCCCATCGCCCAACTCGTTGTCCTTGATACAACCGCAGCGGTGGATTTGATATTTCGCAAAGAAATTAAAGCGGCCGATAAACCGGAGGAATTTCGACAGCAAAAGATCGAAGCATATGATTATAAATATTCGAATCCTTACCATGCCGCATCTAATATGCTGGTAAACACCGTAATTAAGCCCAAAGAGACGCGTCCGCAGCTGATCAAGGCATTAAGAATGCTCCGTAACAAACAGCGACCGGAACTCAATAAGCGGCATGGGAATATTCCGCTATAACACCTATTTATTTAATATATTTATATAAAAATTCGACAACGCAGTGACTGTTAACTGGAATATTGGAATAATGCAATACTGGAATGTTGGGTCTGAAATGGATGTTTCCGCTTTCCGAAACCCATTATTCCAATCTTCCACCATTCCATTATTCCATTTTCGACATTCTAAATGATTTCTGAAAACTAGATCAGTAAAAGTTTTGGGTAGCTACTAGAAAGGAAGAAAAGATGGACTATGATCTGACTAAAGAACAGAAGTATATTCAAAAAGCAGCCCGTGAATTTGCAATCGGCGAGTTTCCCGATGTTGCGCGTGAATTTGACATCAACGAAACCTTCCCGGCAGAAATTCTCAAAAAAGCGCGCGAATTGGATTTGGTCGGACTTTTCATTCCGGAAGAATACGGCGGGCCCGGACTCGGTTTTTTCGAGCAGGCCCTGGTGCTCGAAGAGTTCTGGAAAGTGGATCCGGGTATTGCACAGGAGCTTTGTTCGGTATCATTTGGAGCGGAAGAATTGATCCTCTTCGGGACTGAAGAACAAAAAAAGAAATACCTGCCGCCTATTTTTAGCGGTGATGGCATATTGGGATTTGCCATTACCGAGCCGGATGCCGGCAGCGACACGGCTTCAGTCACCACAGCAGCTGTTAAAGACGGCGATGACTACGTCATCAACGGCAGTAAAGTGATGATCGGAAACGGGACGGTGGGTACCCATATGCTGGCTTACTGCCTGACCGATCCGGATGCGCAATCCAAAACCGGCCGGCACAGTATCATCCTGGTGGAGACGGATCGTGACGGGTATAAGGCCGATCCCATGCATGGCAAGATGGGGCTCAGGGCTTCAGATACGGCAGCGATTTATTTTAACAATTGCCGCGTGCCCCGAGAAAATCTGATCGGTGTGGAAGGCAATGGCTTTATCCAGCTGATGAAATTTTTCGATCACTCCCGGGCGTATGTCGCTGCCCACGGTGTTGGTCTGGCTCAAGGTGCTTTGGATATGGCAGTCAAACATGTCAAGGGCAGGCAGCAATTCGGCCGACCGATAGGCGCTTTTCAGAGCACCCAGTTTAAGATCGCCGAAATGGCCACCAAGATCGAAACCGCCCGCAATATGACATATAAATCCGCCTGGTTGCTCGATCAGGGCAAACCGGATACGAAACTAACGGCCATGGCCAAAATGTATGCCTGCCATGTTGCGGTCGAAGTCGTCGACGAAGCATTGCAGTTGCACGGCGGCTATGGTTATTTTAACGACTATGATATCGAACGCTTTTATCGCGCCGCCAAAGTACTGGAGATTTATGAAGGAACCAAGGAGGTTGAGAAGATAATAATTTCGCGGGAAGTATTGGGCAAATTATAAAAACTATCATAAAATCGAGTGAACTAGAGTTACAAGTGATCTAAAGTGACTAAAGTTTAGGAATTCTGTCATTTATATTAAAGATGGAGCGAAGCGACACCATAACTTTAGGCACTGCCTACTTTAGTTCACTTTAGGCACTTTTTATAGCCTGCTTCCAGAGCCTCGATGGAGGCGTTCAGCAGTTTTTTCCGGTTGCCAAATTTCCTTTTTAAAACCCTCTTGATATCTGTCAATGAACAGAACAAATTTATCCGGCCCTTAGAAGTCAGACCTGCCCTTGCCAGAGCAAAACCCAGCACAATCAGGTTGGCCGACTTCGGATTGGAAATTTCTTGAGCGAGTTTATCCGCATCGATCGCGCTTGCCATCATTTTTTTATCCGGTTTTAAATCATCCTCGCTGTTTATTACAACCCAGCCCCCTGTTTTTAGAAAGGCGCCATGCTGGGCGATATTTTCATCCTTCAAAACCAGCAATCCGTCAGCCTTAAATGGTCGAATCAAGGGGCTTGAAAAATCACCAACTTTTAAATGCGACACCACCGTTCCCCCGCGCTGCGCCATACCGTGGGTCTCTGAAGTGAAAACCGGCAGGCCTTTATTTATGGCTGCTTCTGCCAGCAAGCTCGTAATAAACAGAACGCCCTGCCCTCCCACGCCACTGATCAGGATTTGCTGTCTAATGGTCTTACGCATCGCTCCCTCGTGTGTAGTTATTTGTTGTAGGTTATTAGTTATTGGTTTGACATCTATTTACCTCGTCGTTTCTAATAACCAATAACTAATAACAAATAACCATTCAAAATTTAATACTTAATGCTTATCGTCTCCACCATTCCAATATCAGCAGATGGCAATATTACCTTTTTTCGATGATCGCACCTTTGGGGCAGACATGGAGGCATACGCCACATGAGGTGCACAGGATGGGGTCAATGCTGACGTGCTTATCTTCCTTACCGTCATGATAGATAAGGGCCGGACATTCAAAATGCTTGATACAATATCCACAACCGTCGCATTTTTCATTAACATCTACGGGAATGTATTCACCGGATCCGCCTTGCCGGGCCCAATGGATTACACATGGATATCTTGAAATAACGACAGCCGGTCCTCTTTTCCGGCTGTATTTTACGGCTTCCTTAAGAAGGGGGATGAACTTTTCGAGCTCATAGGGATTTCCTTCGCGGATGAATTTAACACCGCATCCTTGAACCAGTGCCTCAATATCAACGGTATCTGTGGGCTCGCCGGTAGCCCCGTGCCCCGTAGCCGGGGTGGGTTGATTGCCGGTCATGGCCGTTGTGCGGTTATCAAGGATGACCAACACAAAACCGACTTTTTGGACGACTGCATCGATGAGTGCCGGAACACCCGCATGGAAAAAGGTCGAATCACCGATGGTCGCCACGATATCCGGTCGTTTTTCTTCATTTTTATATGCATGATAAAATCCGGCAGCCTGACTGATGGCAGCACCCATACAAAGCACCGTATCGACGGCCCCGAGATTAAGACCCAGGGTATAACAACCGATGTCGCTGGTGTAGATACCTCTGGGAGCGGCCTTCTTTATGGCAAAAAAACTGGCCCGATGCGGGCATCCCGGACACAGGGTCGGCCGCCTGCCCGGCGCAGATTTCATGGTGAATTTTTCGGATTTAAGCCCGGCAAATTCGCTGACAATCTCCTGAATCTTTGCGGGACTCAGTTCACCCACCTTTGGCACCGTGTTCGACAGCTTGCCTTTGACGCGATAGCGGTCGGCCAACTGCATCTCTATGACACCCATGGTCTCTTCGATGACCAATACCTCCTCATAGGCGTCGATAATATGCGCGATAAACTTGCGATGTAGCGGAAAAGGCTGAATGACCTGATAAAAAGGCATTTTCGACCAGATTTTCAATTCCTTCAAAACATCTTTCGTATGGGCGGCGGCGATACCTGAAGCGATAATCGCCCGGGTCGATTTTGCTTTAGGATTGAGCTTTTTGGGGGCGGTCGCCCTGTAGTTCGCAACGTCGTAAAGTTTTTCTTCGAGCTCTTGATGCAACTGCAGCCGAAATTTAGGCGTTGCCGCCCAACGCGCCGGATTTTTTTCGAACTTCACTTCGTGTTTATTTTTCGGAATGGATCCCAGGGTGATATCCTGTCTGGAGTGACACACCCGGGTGGTGGGGCGCACCATCACGGGCGTTTTAAATGATTCAGATATTTCATAGGCTACTTTCATCAGTTCTTTTGCCTGGCGGGGTGAATCCGGGTCCAGCACCGGTATTTTAGCAAACATAGCCATCAGCCGGCTGTCCTGCTCGGTCTGTGAAGAGTGGGGTCCGGGATCATCGGCGCTGATCAAAACAAATCCACCTTTTATCCCCGTGTAGGCTGCACTCATCAACGGATCCGAAGCCACATTCAAACCGACCTGTTTCATGCTAACAGCAGACCGCAGGCCCGCCTGGCACCCGGCATAGGCGATCTCAAAAGCGACTTTTTCGTTAACTGCCCATTGCGTGTGCATGGAAAGCGATTCTTCGTTTTGGAAATAGGCCACAGCCGCAAGAATCTCGGAAGCCGGTGTCCCGGGATAGGAGGTGGCAATGGTACATCCGCTTTCGATCAAGCCCCGCGCGATCGCTTCATTCCCCAATAATAATCTTCTTTTACTTTTGCGCACTGATCGCATCCCTCTTTAGTGTCTCTGTGCTTGGTTTCTGTTTTTATTTTGCAGAAACAAATTGAAAGATAGAGCGCAGCGAAACCATAACTTTAGTCATTTTAGCTCATTTTAGGCATTTTAGGCACTTTTAACTTTAGAACATCTTATAGCTCAAATGAATCCACGCTGATGATTAACGGCAAATCTCTCATTTTGTCCATAACCTCTTCCGGAATCGGCGTGTCGGTTCGCAGAAATATCATGGTCTTGCCACTGCCTTCTTCCAGGCCCAGCCGCATGCGGCTGATATTGATATTGTGATCGCCCAGAAGGGTTCCGATACTTCCAATGGCACCGGGTTTGTCATGGCTGTGGATTAACATAAAGCGACTGACCGGCTCTATTTCGAGCCGGAAATTATTGATATTCACCACGCGTGGATTTTTTCGGCCGAATATCGTTCCAGCAACCTGATTCTTCCCTTTATCGGAAATGGCCCTGACAGTAATCAAATTAAGATATTCCTCGGACTCGGCAATCCTGGCTTCCGTTATTTTAACACCTCTTTCCTTGGCCAAAACACGGGCATTGACAAAGTTGACATCGTCTTTGATCATGGGCGTCATCAGGCCTTTCAAAACTGCCGTTGTCACCGGAGAAAGATCCAGATCGTCAAAGTCGCCCGTATATTCGATCAAGACCTCCTTGATCGGCCCCCGGGAAAGCTGCGTCAACAAACATCCCATCCGATCCGCAAGGGTTAAATAAGGGTTGAGTTTTTCAATCAAATCACCGCTGACCTCAGGAACATTGACCGCATTCATAACCGTTTCGTTTTTAAGATAGGCAATGATTTGCTCCGCTACCATCACAGCCACATTGGTTTGGGCTTCCAGAGTCGAAGCGCCCAGATGCGGTGTGCAAATCACCCGATCAATTTCAAAAAGCGGGCAAACGCCGGGAGGTTCGCTCTCAAAGACATCCAGGGCTGCCCCGGCAACCTTGCCGGACTTCAAGGCCTCGTTTAGATCGACCTCGTCAACAATGCCGCCGCGGGCGCAGTTAATAATCATGACCCCGTCTTTCATTTGATCGAAGGCTTTTTTGTTAATCAAGCCGAGCGTGTCTTTGAGCTTGGGCACATGCACGGTGATATAATCTGATCTGCGGTATAAGTCTTTTATGGAAACGGCTTCAAAACCGGCTTTTTCAATCTGCTCACCCGGAATGTAAGGATCGTGGATAATCACCTGCATCTTCAGACCGCGGGCGCGGTCAGCGACAATGGAACCGATTTTGCCAAAACCGATGATGCCGAGGACTTTGTTGTATATCTCCCGGCCCTGCAACTTCTTCTTTTCCCATTTGCCGGCCTTCAGCGTCGATGTCCCCCATGGGATGTTGCGGGTCAGCGCCATCATCATCGCTATCGTATGTTCAGCGGTCGTAACCACATTTCCAGTGGGTGTGTTCATGACAACAACACCATGTTTGGTCGCTTCCGGTATATCAACATTGTCGAGGCCGATTCCCGCGCGGCCCACAACTTTTAAATTCTTAGCGGCCCGGAGAAGATCTGCAGTGACCTTGGTGGCACTGCGAATAACCAGCGCATCATAGTCGCCAATAATTTTTTTCAGTTCTGCGGGCTCAAGACCGGTTTTCACGTCGACCTCCATCCCCGGTTCTGCTTCAAACATTTTTATGCCCGCTTCTCCGAGATTGTCGCTCACCAATACTTTCATGTCATACCCCCTGGGCTTCTTGTGTCCCTGTTTTATATGGTGGATTGTTTGAACGGATCGTATGAAAGGATACGTAAATGAGTCCTTTTGCTGGCTTGACACAGTTTTGTATACGGTATACAAAAACCTGTCAAGCAAATTATCCTGCGCTTTTTTCTAATTTCTTTACTGTGTATCGCTAGGAATGATAAGAATATTGTCAAAATAAACCGAAAGGAAAGACAAAATGGATGCTGCCAAACATCTCTATCGCGCGGTTTTAAACCCCTTGCTAATTACGCCCGCCAGACCCCTGCCGGATGAAATTGCTGTTATCGGTGCCGGCACCATCGGCCCGGACATCGGATATTATCTCAAAAGTGCCCTGCCGGACAGCAAATTGTATCTGGTGGATGTCGTCGAGAAACCCCTCAAGCAGGCGGAACAGCGTATCGTGGGATATACCGAGAAGGCGATCGAGAAAAAAAAGATGAAGCCGGAAAAAGCCGCGGCTGTTCGCGAAAACATCGTCTACACCATGGATTATGAACAAATTAAAAATTGCAAACTGATCATTGAGGCGGCCACTGAAGCCATTCCCCTCAAGCAAAAAATTTTTGAAACGATTGAAAATATTGTCAGTGACGATGCCATCATCACCTCCAATACCTCCTCGATTCCAGCCGACCGGATCTTTCTAAATATGAAAAAACCGGAACGCACTTCCATTACCCACTTTTTTGCGCCGGCCTGGCGCAGTCTTCCGGTTGAAGTCATCGCATGGGAAAAAGGCAGTCAGGAGACACTGGATTACCTTTTCTGGTTTTTTGCCAAGACCGGCAAGGCACCCATCATCACCGATAATGCGATCTGCTTTGTATTGGACCGCGTCTTTGACAACTGGTGCAATGAAGCCGCCTATTTATTGGATCACGCAACTGCCAGCCAGATTGACAAGGTGGCCGAAGCGTTTGTTTTTGCCGGGCCCTTTTTCGTATTAAACCTGGCCAACGGGAATCCGATTATTATTGAAACCAACAGCCTGCAAATGGAAGAAGGCACCCATTATCAGCCCGCATCGATTCTGGCATCGGTGGATCGGTGGCTCACCCACCGTCCGGGCAGCCCGGTAGAAGTCCCCGGGGACGTAAAGTCCACCGTCCGTGATCGCCTGTTGGGCATTCTTTTTTCCCAGTCTTTTGATATTATTGACCGCGCCATCGGTACCAAGGAAGACCTGAACTTCGGTTGTCAGGTTGCTTTAGGATTTCGCAAGGGCCCACTGGATCTGATGCGGGAGCTGGGCGAGGATGAGGTCAAACGAATCATGGAAAAATTTGAGTCTGAAAGGCCAGGCTTTCCGATGCCCCGGCAATCATTTTCAGTGTATCAGGATTTTAAACGCTATATTCTCTTGGACGAACGCGACGGCGTGAAGATTATTACCATTCGACGCCCCCAGGCCATGAATGCCCTCAATGATGAAGTGACAGATGAAATCCTGTCTGTTTTAAAAGAGTTCGAAAATGATCCGTCCGTAAAAGGTTTTGTCATCACCGGTTACGGCAATGCCGCCTTCTCGGCCGGAGCCGACATCGGCAAATTTCCGGAAATGCTCGGAGATGCCGAGGCTTCGGCACAATACGCAAGAGATTGCGCCAAGGTTCAGATATACATGGATCAGATGGAAAAACCGGTGGTGGCTGCCGTCAACGGCGTTGCTCTCGGGGGCGGGCTGGAAGTGGCGATTCGCTGTCACGGCATCGTCGCAATGAATAACGCAAGTTTCCAATTCCCCGAAATCAATCTGGGTATTTTACCGGGAATCGGCGGCTGTGTGGTTCCTTACCGTAAGTGGCCCCAGGGCGCCGAGTTGTTTCATGAAATGATTTGTTTGGGTCGACCGCTCAAGGCCACGGATGCATCCGCTGCCGGTATGATATCCAAAATCGTCGATGATTATCCTGCTTTGATTTCTGCGGCTATCGAAGAAGTCAACAGCCTGCAGGGCAAAATAGCGCGAATCCCGGAAGGCAGCGTTGAGATTCCTGATATTAAAATTCCGGAGGAGCCCAGAGCAGGTCAGCAGATTCTCAGCAAAGAAGCCGTATTGCTAACAAAGAAAGTCATCCAGGATGGCACTGCAACCGCAAACTTAAACGATGCCCTTGAAATCGGATACAGAGGGTTCGGAGAAATTGCCTGCACCGATGCGGCCAGGGAGGGCATCTCGGCGTTCCTGGAAAGGCGGCCGCCGAATTTTACCAAATAAAATGGCAGGTGTCGGGTTTCGGGTGTCAGGTGTCAGAATTGCCAGACTGCAAAACTGAGCACTGACAACTGAAACCTGTACATTAAAGAAGGCAAATGAAATGAAAGCAGAAGATATTATCGCGGGTGAAGATTTTCAGAAATGCATCGTGTTTCACGGACACCTTTGCCCCGGGCTTACCATGGGGTATAAGGCTTCTGTTGAAGAGATCTTTGACTTCAAAGAAGCGCAATTCGATCCGCCCCAAAAAGCACAAATCCTGCCTTCAATACCGTGTTCCCAGTGCGGCGAGCCAACCATGGAATCCAGGCTCGTTGAGAAGCAGGGGCTGCGGATATGCAAAAGCTGTTTGCCTTCCTTACTGTTTATTTTCTTCGGTCTTACTTCGCTTTATGCTTTCCAGACGCTCTAAAAGGGTTCTGGCTTTTATGAGATTCTTGTTGACATCTTTGTAATTCGGGTCGAGGGCAGAGACAGATTCCCATTCCCGGATGGCATCCGCCAATTTTTGATCCCCAAAGTATGCGAGCCCCTTATCATAGTGAATTTCCTTGTAAGTGGCTTCGCATTTTTGGATATTCTTTTCGCATTGGTCGCAATTTTTATCGTATTTCAGCGAAGTCCTGAATTCATCCCGGGCAGCCAGATAATCTTCTTTGCCAAAAAGAACCAATCCCTGTTCAAAATGAGATTTAGCAAGGTATTCGCTTACCTTGGAATCTTTGGGGTCCCCTTTTGCAACGGCTTCAAATTTAACAATCGCCTCTTTATATTTTTTTTGGTTAAATAACCCTATCGCATCCTGACGAAGGCTGGCGACACTTTTTTTCTGAATTTTATCAATATATTCCCGGCAGTCCGAACAGTCATCGTTGTATTTCAGAGAAGTTTCAAATTCCTTTGTCGCCTGAGGATAGGCATTTTTCTCAAACGATTGCCGGCCCTTTTCAAAATAAGCAAGCGCCATGTAATCAATTGCAACCTGATCCGCAGGATTCAGGTTTAATACTTTATTGAATTCGGTAATTGCACCTGCATATTCTTTGTTTTTATAAAGTTCAATGCCGAGCTCCCGATAGTTAACCGTCTGATCCTCAACGACTTTTTCTTCCTTTGGTACCGCTTCGCTTACAACCGGTTTTTTAGGTATCACGGCTGTTTTCGTTTCTTCTGTCTCACCCTTAACCAAAAAGGGAAGCCCTTCGACCTCAGGAATCTTGATCTCCTGTCCCACTCTTAGGCTGGTTCCGTTTTCGATACTATTGAACTTGGAGATGACGTCAAACTTTTTGAAGTCGCCGTAATACATCTTTGCCAGTTTTGAAAGAGTCTCCTCCGGTTGCACGGTGTGAATAATGAATCGTTTAACAGTTATAATTTCACCGGGCAGTGCTTCAGATGGCACGTCACTATCGGTCTGAATTGTCGCTGGATCTGCAATAATCGGGGTTCCTTCGATGACGGGAATTTTAATCTCCTGACCGACGGTGACCTTGGTGGCATCCTCCAGTTCGTTATATTCTGCTATTAGATGAAACTT
The DNA here is from genome assembly GCA_050123495.1 of Desulfobacterales bacterium. Classification (GTDB taxonomy): domain Bacteria; phylum Desulfobacterota; class Desulfobacteria; order Desulfobacterales; family JAHEIW01; genus JAHEIW01. Next base: position 450 of record JASFGZ010000087.1, on the reverse strand, counting down.
GCGATAATCTCCGTAGTAACGCTCGGCCAGCGTTGAAATCGTCTCATCTGCTTTAAGTGTGTGTATGATATAGCGTTTAACGTGCTCGATTTCTTTTCTGGCAGCGGTCAGTTTGTCTTTGGCTTCCATATGTTCGGGGTTATATCGCAGTGCAGTTAAAAACTCTTTACGTGCAGGAGGGTACTCGCCTTGACGATAGTGTTTTAAGCCGATCTGATAGTGCTCCTCAGCCATCTTGTTAAGCTGGGATCCGAGCGTCGCACTTTTTTCCAGAGCCAATTTGTTTTCAGGGTCAACCGTTAGAACGAGTTTGTATTGCTTTAAAGCCTCAACCAGATCTCCCTTTTCTTCGTATTCCTTTGCTTTGGCCGTATATTCTTTTGCGAGTTGAGTCGGAGATTTGGTACCGAATTGTGCACACCCGGCAATCAAGGCAATTAAGGAGATGAC
>JASFGZ010000086.1:0-12041 GCA_050123495.1 Desulfobacterales bacterium | reverse complement strand
CGCGGTACATCCGCCTGCTTGACTGATGACGTGAGTGCCGCGATTGTAAGAAGCCACCAGTGCCGCCTCGGTTGTCGCCAGGGGCACGTAATAATCGCCCCGGGCAAAACCACCGTTTACGCGCAGCGGGCCGGCGATTCCTACCGGAACCTTAACGGTACCGATGTAGTTCTCGATATTGCGTCGATAGGTTTTATTTTTTGACAGGCTATCGGTGTCGGCAATCTGCCGGCGCATATCATTCGATACGGAGAGCGTGTCCCACCGCGCCTGGATGGATCCCTGATCATCACCTCTGGGAACGCGACGCAGCAGGCTGCCTGCACCTGTTACCGCTTTTATCTGCCATCCCGGTTCGTCGCCAAGTGCTGATAAATAATCAAAGAACTGTTTGTTAAGGTTGTAATGGATGTTCATTTCGGACTCCTTGTTTTAGCCGTTTAATTCATCCATAGAGCAAACCGCGTTCCAGATATGTGCAGCGATGACATCTGGGTTTCTAAAATTCAGATTTTAAGCCCTGTCCGACAGTTTCGATATGTCTTTTGTATAATGATATTAATGAGTTATATAGATAGATACAGAAGGCTGGGTCCGACAAAAAAAATAAAAATTTATTCTGCCGCTAGTCACAGGCAGGCGAGACGATTTGCGGAAGGGTGCAACCAGGGTTAACCGGGTTTTCGGGGCAGGCTAAAAAGTCATTAAAACCGAAGACTTAAATATTGTTACAGCGGTTTACAATGCAATAATAGTTGCACCGTTTTGTTAGAAAAGAAATTCTATTGACTGGCCTTTTTGAGGCGTTTGTTCAATGCCTGGCGCGATATTCCTAAACCCAGCGCCGCAATGGATTGATTGCCGTTGGATCTTTTCATGGCCTCATCAATCAGAAGCTGTTCGGCCTGTTTGAGGGTGGGCAATTGCCCGGAGAAGATGATGGGCATACTTTTTTCGGATGTCAGATCCCCTGAATCTGTTATAGCGGTCGGGTGTTTTTGAGAGATATGGGTTTTAAAAACGTCCATGGAAAGTTTGCCGGATTTATGACTGCTGACGGCATCAAAAATGATGGATTCGAGCTCCCGGATGTTGCCGGGGAAATGATACGTTGAAAGCAGCGTGATCAACTCAGATGGGGGGGTGGGTTTTTTCTTGTTTAGCGTTTTAGATGCTTTTGCTAAAAAATGGTCAACCAGCACCGGCAGGTCCTCGCGTCTTTCGCCCAGCGTTGGTATTTGGATGTGGTGACTGCAAAGTCTGTAATACAGGTCTTTGCGGAACTTTCCTGAGGACTGCAATTCTTCAAGGTTTTGATTTGTGGCCACCACAATGCGGGCATCGGAACGTTTGGCCACATCCGATCCCAGCGGAAAAAATTCCCCTTCCTGCAAAAGTCGTAAAAGCTTAACCTGAGAAGAAGTGCTCAGATCTCCGATTTCATCCAAGAAAAGCGTACCCCCCGCGGCCTGCTCGATTAAACCGCCGCGTGCCTCTCGCGCATCCGTAAAAGCGCCTTTTTTGTGGCCGAAGAGGGTGTCCGCAAAAACATGGTCATCCAGGCCGGCCACGTTCACGGGTATAAAAGCGCCTTCACGATTGCTTAAGGTGTGGACGGCTTTGGCGACCAATTCTTTGCCGACACCGGTCTCTCCGGTTATCAACACCGGACGCGGGCTGTTGGCAATGGCTTCAATATACTGAAAGATGGATCGCATGCTGGCACTGGTGGTAATGATTTCTGAAAAGGCTTCGGGCTTTTCCAGTTTGCCCGACAGCACATGGGCTTTGAGCAGCTGATTTTCGCGCTGTAATTCGCGGAGTTCGACCGCCCGCTTGACGCCACTAATCAGACGGCTTTTCTCAACCGGCTTCAATATATAGTCAAATGCGCCGTATTGCATGCACTTTACGGCGGTATCCACATCGTTTGAGCCGGTTACAACAACAACCGGAATTTCAGGGTAGTCACTGGTGATCATCGGAAGCAACTCTTCGCCCGATATATGCGGCATTCTCAAGTCCAGCAGCATAACCTCGATCTCCTGGCTGTAAAGCAGCGGCATGACATCGCGGCTGTCATGACAGCGGATGAAGTTATTCATATTGGCAGAGCGCAGCGTCATTTCAAAGCTGTTTATGGCCTGGGCTTCATCATCGACCATCATGACGGGGAAATGCGGATAGGTTGATTCAGTCATTCTTGATTCCCTTTCACGGCTTTATTTTCTTGGTCAACAGGCAGTATGACCTCTATGGTTGTGCCTGCACCGATTTCTGACTCGAAGTGCATGCTACCGCCATGCTCTTCAACGATCTTTGAAGAAATAGATAGGCCCAGGCCGACACCGCCTGATTCGTGCTTGGTCGTAAAAAAGGGATCGATAATATGGTCCAGCGTTTCGGCAGGAATACCCGAACCTTCATCTTGGACCTTAATCACAATCCTGGATGTTTGCTCGTCAAAAGCAACTGATATGAAGATACCTTTTTGGGAATCCGGAAGGGCCTGGCAGGCATTTTGAATCAAATTTATCATGACCTGCTCCAGGCGCTGGAAATTTCCTTTTAATAATGGCACCTTGTTGCCATACTTGATCGAAAAATGATGGGTGGAATTTTTAATCATATTGGAAAGCAGTGAAACGGCCGACTTTAATACTTCATTGATATCCACCGATTGGTTTAGATCGGCACTATTGTCCCTTACATAATTTTTCAGCTCATCAACGATTTGTTTTATTCTTTTGGCACCGTCGGAAATACCGGAAAATAAGGTTGGAACATTTTCGCGCATCTCGGTGTATTTCATGCCACCTAAAATAAAATCTCCGTTTTCTTCATAATATTTTTCCAGGATCGGCATGGCACTATCCCAGGCTTCCTTCAATATCGGGGAATTTAGCATGATAAAATTGTTGGGGTTGTTAACCTCATGGGCCACGCCGGAAACCAGTGTGCCCAGTGCCACCATTTTACTGGCCTGCATGAGCTGCTGTTGATGGATTTTAGCCTGTTCTTCGGCTTTTTTACGTTCGCTAATATCGCGGGCGACCCCCCGAAACCCGATCGGCTGGCCTTCTGAATCCCGCATTAACGATACAGAGAGTTCAACAGATTTTATGGTACCATCTTTTGCGATCATTTCCCAATCAAATGCCTTGGCGGCCTCTCCGGTTTTGAGGACCGTATTAAATGTTTTATATACCTGCTTGGCTGTTTCTGGGCTCATAAACTGCCGGTTGTTCATTCCCATCAGCTCATCATTTGAATACCCAAGATGCTTGCACAAAGTATCATTGAAGAAGGTCAGATTGCCGGCGAGATCAACTTCATAATACCCTTCCTCCATGCTGTGAAGGATGGTTCTGTATTTTTCTTCACTTTCTCGTAGCGCTTCCTCAGCTTGAACCCGATCGATGATTTCCGTCTTGTATGATCCAAGGGTATCCCTTAATTCTTTGCGCTGGGTTTCAACTGTTGTCAGGGCTGTTGAGTAACGATATGAGGACAGAAAACCCTGAGACAGAATGAAGAAAAAAATCCCAAACTGTACAAAAAAGCCAGTCTGGATGATATGTTCAACGTGCAACATGTCGTTTATCGCTGTGAGTAACAAAATAAGAACACCCAGGAGAAAAACAGATGCTTCAAATCGCTTTTCCCTCATAGAGGCTAAGATTACGTATAGACCGTATATAATGTTCATAAGCATGAAGATTTCGTAGGCGTTGAGGGTGTGTGAAAAGAATCTGACCGGGGTAAAGATTACGGCACCTGAAAAAATAACAGCAAGTACTGCTATTAGATGAACAAATAGTTTGGAGAATTTCGGGAACAAAGATTGGGTAAAAAAAACAAAAGCGGGGACGGCCAGATAAAAAGAAAGATATTCAAGTTTGAGCATAAGCTCATAGCTTACATCTGGGAAAAGGAGAATAAGATATCTTCCACCGGTGGTAACCGTTCTCAAAGCAACAAGAAAGCAAAAGATACTGAAGTAAAGCGGCGAAAGACTCCTTTTTCTGACGATATAAAGACCAAGATTATAAAGAGCGACTATGACAAAGCTCAGGAATAGAAATAGATCAATACTGAGCCTTCTCTCATGGGCCTTGTGTATATCTTTTTCTCTTCCCAGTTGAATAACTTCCCAGGCTCCGCCACGTCTGTGGTGAAAATTGGAAACTTGAATAATGAGCTCCATTTGATCTGTTTTGATCTCAAAGTCAACGATCTGAGGGAATAGCCGCGGAACAGTTGTTTCACGATTTTTTCCGGCGTGTCCCAAAGAGGCGACCTTTTGCCCATTTACATAGACATTGTATGCACTAGAAATCTCCACCACTCTTAAGGCAAGGGGATCCATCTGTTTATTTAGCGCAATGTTCAGACGGTAGGTGACGTATCCATGGCCGGGAAGTTCCTTGCCTTCCAATTCATGACCAATCCAATACGAGGGCACTCTGATGAATCCCCGTTTTTGACTCGTAGTTGTTATAGAAAAATCGTCCGGCATCAGGTGTTGCATCCAGTAAAATTCATATTCTCCGTTGAGATCAACCGGGCCATCTTTGTTAAAGTCCCAGTCGCTGAGATCGATAACACCTTTGACCGCTTTGGGCGGAATCGGCCGGGGGGAATAATCGAGACAGGCGCTGAAAAAAATCAAATAAGCAATTACTATGGGCAGAGCGATTCGAAAGGGGCTATTTCTTGTCATTAAATCCGGCATGGTATTAAAATACTTTTTTGAAATCTCCGAGATGCGTTTCTCAAATTCCAGATATTATGAGATTGCTAAATTAAGCTATCTAGAAAAAGTTTGATTACTTACCATTGCAAAATTACTGGACCGGCGCGTTCAGATCTAGAGTAGAAGGAGATACAGTGTCTCGCAGTAGAAAGCATATCTGGACAGACCACGGCTGCTGAGTAGTGGATCCTCATAAAAAACAATATTATACCGCCGTAAGTCTGTCAATCTAAATGCCTTGGGCGATTTTTAACTTTTTTATGTCCTATAATTAGGGCGCGCATTTGAGCTACTGATAGCCTCTCCATTTCATTTTATTGGTTGTGCTTCCAAAAAAAGAGCTTTGGATAATGTCGAAAAAAAATATTGATATGGCTCAGGTTCCTCTATGGTCTGCAAGTTATATTGTATATTGCTTCGCACGATCATCTGATGAGTTCCTCTGGGACGAATCGATACGGTCATGCGCAATGAATACCCCGAACGTTTTGTGCCCGAAACGGTTCCAAGCGACTCTTCGGCATCATCAATTACAAATCCTAAATCTTGAAAAGTCGCTATGATGGTTCGCAGCAGGCGGTTTTGATCCGTGATATCAAAAACCCGGCTCTGCATGCTCCTTAGCTTAACCTGGGGTTCAGAAGTTTCAAGGATGTTTTGTTGCTTCCCTGCACAGGAAACAAGGACGATTACAAGGAATAGGCTAAATATGGTGTTGACTCGTTTTCCCATGACCGGCTCTCCTATATCTCATGCGCGACTAAGAAAACAGACTTTGAAAGCTTGGAAAAAAACTCCTGATAGATCTGCGGATCATTGATCTGCTCGTTTTTTTTTATGTTGCCATCTGAATCCCATACCATGTGATGGATCGTAATCCGAACAGCGGTTCGTTGGTTATCTGCAGACGTGGTCACCAACGATGCCAAAACTTTTTGTGTTTTATCGTATGGAACCGATGTCGGCGCACCGGCTAAAATGCTAAGGATCTCAAGCGCTACGGACAATACCACTTCGGCAGTTACCGTTACATCTCGATCGCGTGAACAAACGATAACACCGCATTTGACCTCGGTCTCATCGATCGTAAAGCCCAGATCCTGAAGAACGGCTGCAGACGCAGTCAGTAACTTTTTTTCATCGATGCCTTCAAATATTCTCGTCTGCAACTGGCGGTCTTTGAGGGACTCAGGCGACAAAGTCAGCGCCTCTTTGAAGATACTGTTTTGACAGGCGACAAGAAAAACGCCCAGGCATACTGTAATCATACAATTTCTATAAATACGCCCTAAGCGCATAAGGGTTTTTCCTCGCTAGAATCTGCTCGCATGATAAGCAAAATCGCGCACTTTTTTTTGTTCATCAAATTTAATAACAACGGTAAGTGTGCGTTGTGTCTTGGATTGCGCTCCTGCAGACCGGCTGTAACTTCCGGAACCCAACCCGCCGCCGGCTGTCCCGCCACTGGCACTGCCGATTAACAGAATGGCGCCTAAACCGCCAGAATCGTTTGAGTACGTCACATCGGTCGAAATTTTATCGTAGATCCAAACCTCGCGGCCTTCGGCATCCGTTGTTACAATATTCGGGGATCCCAAAACTTCCGCGACTTGAGCAGCCGAAATGCCTTTTCTGATTTCTTTTTGTACCGTACCGACTGTCATCTGTCGCTCCTGGGCGCCGTGGGTCTGCTGGTAGTGCTGATGCGCACTCATGCATCCGGCTAAAGGCAAAATGGCTAGCATGGCCAATATTCCTCTAGCGATGACTGAATGTTTCATAATGACCTCCCGTGGAAAAAAGAAAGTTTTTTTATCACTTAACCTAGATTCATACATTTGATTGAGCTTTTATAATTTGAATAGCAACTGTCGTTCCAAAATTTTTTTTTACTTTGTCCGGTGGCACTGAACTTTTAGTAAAGCGCTTTAGAGGGCTTAAAAATTAAAAAATTTTCGCATGATTAAAGGAAGATACGGATTGGACGGACAAATAAAAAACGCTAAAAAAAAGTTTGCATACTAGACATTATAATCGGAGAGATTGAAGATGAACGCTTCAAAAGGGTGCAACCCTGGTTGACATGATGACAGGGATCTTAAAGATATTAACATTATTTCGAAAGGTTAGACCGCTTGTGCAAGAGTTTACGGTGCAAATAAAGTTGCACTGTTCCGCCTTACATCAGCTTCAAATAACGTATTGCTGGCTTTGAATCCCGGGAATCCATGAAACATTTCATTGTATCTTACGCGATCGGTGGCCAACCACCTTATGCGCATCCTGCATAATCGTCCATGCCAAAAAAAGCAGTCCGGCGATCGCCGGCAGATAAAGCGTCGAACAGCGCCACAGCAAATTATAATAGGGCATAAATCCTGTCGGTATGGCACCATCCATCATTAACATGGAAGCACCTTCAGCCAGTCCCGAACTTCCGGGAGTTGGCGCAAAGTATATCAGAAAAATCAGATTTAACTGAGTTTCGATCGTATTAAATAGGCCGGATGTCTCAATTCCGAGAAAGCGAAGACACAAAAAGGCCATAATGGAACGTGAAAGCATAAAGACAATACTCAATAAGCACACCCATAAGAAACTGGCCTTATTCTGACTGAAAAAGCGTCGTATGTTGACCTGATGCATATAGCAAAGATCGATCAGTTTTTCCGAGAAATTGTGCCGGTGATTCGCTAAGCGCTTGATGCAGGAATTTTGCTGTAAACCGATGTTCTTCCGGGAGTGCTTTTGGCCACATAGCTTCTGGATCCCTTTGCAAATTCCCGAAATTACGAAACGCAGGGATGTGGGCCAGCATAATGCAAAAATCAGTAAGGCAAAAAAAAGGAAAAAGATAAAAAGGGCCCCCTGGAAGAAGGCAACCAGGTGGTTGATTTTCGCAATAAGCACAGCGTGAATACCAATAAATAGTAAAACGACCATGCTCCCCAAAAAGGAAATTAAACTGACAGTCAAGGCTGTTCCAAGGTTTAAACCGCCGCGACTTAACATGTAAATCTGGCCGAATCCCCCACCGGTCTGCGAAGGCGTAAGCATGGCAAGACCCAAATTGGCCCATTCGGCCTTTAAGCAGGTCCATAAACTTACGCCGGGCTGCAGTGCACGGCTTATCACCCAGATCCGTAAACCGGCCGCAAACGTTTCGATTGGAAGAAAAAGAAACAGCCAGAATAAAAAGCCCCACTGCAGCTGGCGCCATATCGGCGGCCGGCTGTCAGCCGGTATTTCAGAAAATTGGTACCAGAATATTCCAACCGTCAAAATGACAAAAAAAAGACCGCCACATAAAAATTTGTGGATACTGAGTTCTTTGAGCCTGTTTTCGGGCCTGGTTTGCGGGGCAATCATATCCGACGCTAAATCTTCAGGTAGACGGATGGCTCCGAGCGCATTATTTTCTGACGTATACAAACGCCTGGTGGTTTGGGTTGACATGGCTCACACGCGCTAATTTTTTGATGTGCTAAAATCCTGCGGCTTGTGCCATTTAATGGCGTTGCCGCAAATTCAGGCGGCCCGTCTTTGAATGCTGTTTTTTCTTCCATACCGCTGGAAATGCTGGGTTGCCTGGTGCATGAAGGTCCGAATCGCCGTTTCCCTGCCCGGCTGAATGCTTGCGTCATAAGGTGTATCGATATACGGGATCCTCATCCGGTTCAGGACGGGCTTTACGATGGCCGAGGTCGTCATGCCGGGCATGCAGGTAAAGGGATAAACATTTACAACGCCATTGTAGCCTTCTTTTGCAAATTGCAGGATGGCGGCGATACTCAGGCAGGTTTCCGTTGTCACATCAAACGTAAAAATATCTTCTTTCTTGAGCAGCTTTTCCAGATGACTCACCTTATGATCGGGTTCAAAATCAATCAGCCGGGTGGTTCGGTTGTAGAACTGTTTTTGTCTCATTTCCTGATAGAAAAGATCTCCCCCAGAGCTGATGATCTTATGAAAATAATTTTTTAAACCACCGAAATTCAATTGCTGGAGGTTTGATCTAAAGTTGAACTTATGCTTCCTTAATTGCCCATAGGTGATATAGTTCACCCATTCGGCCAGTGAGGAATTAACAACTTCGGCGCCATGTGTCTCGAGAACCCGGATCAGATCCTGGTTGGAATTAACATGCATTCTTAAAAAGATTTCGCCGACAATTCCGATCAACGGTTTCGTCGGAATGGCAGGATCGATCAGGGTTTTTGCGTGGCGGGCAATTTCTTCGAGTTTATCCAGTATGCTGTTAAAATCATTTGCGGCTCCGTGGGTTTCAAAAAATGATCCCATTTTCCGCATGGCGCTTTCAACAAAGTCATCCGTAATGCCTTGTTCTTTTTCATAGGGCCGGATTCGCCATAGAAGCCGTTCCAGGATGTCGGCCACCACCACCGCAATGTAACTCGCCTTTCTGAAATCCAACATCCGGTCCTGTTCAATCACCCCTTCAAGTGAATAGCCGTCTTTGGCAGTGATCGAAACGATTTTGACCCGGTCCAATCCCGGGAAAGAATCCAACACGATTCGCTGGAACTTATTGTACATGCCGAATCTGCAGGGTCCGTCGGATTCCGGTAAAAAATACAGATAATTTTCCGGATCAAAGGCGGCTCCCAGTCTCTGCTGTTCGGTTCTGAAGAAGAGTAGAATGTCTCCCAGTGTAACCTGGCAGGGAAAGCATTCTTTACCGGAAGTATATTTTCTGCCCAGATCAAGACCTTCGTAAGTTTGAAGCACTATTGCATTGCTGCCGAAACTTCTGAAGGTTGCCGCAATCAGGTGGGCGGCGATACGATTCATCTCGGGAATCAGAACGGTCTTATTTTGAAGATGAAACTTACCAATACGGTTTGTCGGCGAATCGAAATGTTTGTCATGTCTTGATTTCATTTGTTTACCCCATATGTGTATGGATCATTTGGTATTGCGTTTTAGGTTGTGACTTGGTCATGCTGTTTTCAATCACGTTCTTATAAGCTTCCAGTCTTGTCATTACACCGGCTGCTGCACTGTGCTCATCCAGTTCAAGGATCAGATACGGTTTATCCTCCATGATAAATTTATAGAAATGCTCAACAAATGAATCCGCCCCACAGCCGAAGTTGGTCAGATGCAGGCCGAAATAATTTGAGTTTACGGCCACGATCTTTGTCGTTTTCAGAATCTGAGCGCCCAAACCCCAGAACATAGAGGGAAACTCCGTAAGATCCACCGAGCCTGTGTCGATGAAATCCATTGGCAGCGCCATTATGCCAAGTTTGGCCAGGTTTTGACCGAGTCTCAAATTCAATCTGTCGTCGTAAAGATTATAGGGCCGACCGGTCACAATCATGATGGGTTCGTCTGAATCGAGGTTTCGAAGAATTTTGCTTCCCTGTTGATGCATATCCGCGACAAATTGTCGCTGTCTTTCAAGTGCATGGTACAAAGCTTGTTTTATCAATCCTTTGGATAAACCCAGCTGGGCACCCATTTGCCGGTATATCTCCTTCGCAAGGGTATCGGGTTCGTACTTCAGATGAATGACCGGATTTAAGATCGATGCCCGTTTCAGGTCGAAGGCCATGCGCACCATATATGAATTGCTCTGAACCATGGGGCAGTAAAATCCGGTCTCAGATGGCTTCGGGGTAGACATTTTGATCAGAGTCGGGATAAAAAGGAATTTTGTTTTTCCCACCAACTGTCCGATATGACCGTAGGAGACTTTTACGGGATAGCATACCCCGTCGACGGCCATCTCGATTCCCTTTTTGGAAATATTCGCGTTGGTTGGCGGTGTGAGCACCAGGCGATATCCGAGCCGGTCAAAAAAATGGGCCCACAGGATTGCCGTATGATGGCCGTAAAGCGCCCGTTGCATTCCGATTGTCGGGCGGCCGTCAATCTCCATCAGCGGCTGATCTCCAAGCTCTTCATATGCACCGGCCATGTGGGTTTCCCACAGCATCCGTCTGAGTTTAAAAAAATCGTCTTTGCTATCACGCCGACCGCGGGCCAATTCGTGGCGGCCGCATTCGCCACCCCAGATACTTCTGCGGTTGTCGAATTGATAGATTTTGAGCTTGCACCGGTTATGACAACCCGGATCTGCGCGGCACACTTTCTCCTTGAAGTTCATGCGGTCATTAATTGCTTTGCGCATTCCTCTGAAGGTGCTGCGGTCTTTGCCTTCTGATTGCATTTTTTGCTGAACACAGATGGCCGCTCCATAGGCGCCGAGGACCTCCCGATGAAGCGGAACCAGCAGACCACGGCCGAGAACATTTTCAAAAGCGGCCACGACGCCTTTATTCAAAGAAGGGCCGCCTAAGAACATAATCCGTCGCCCGATTTTTCTTTTACCGACAACCCGGTTTAAATAATTGTGCACAATGGCATAGCAAAGGCCGGCCATCAGATCCTCCCGGGAAGCGCCTTTCTGGCAATAGGAGACCAGGTCTGACTCCATAAAAACGGTGCACCGGTCGGTGAGTTTGACCGGCGCATTGGCGGAAAGGGCAATATCCTGAAATTCACCGACAATATTGATTCCATATTTATTTGCCAGCTCATGTAAGAAACTACCGGTGCCGGCAGCGCAAACTTTGTTCATGTCGAAATCAAGGGGATGGGTATTGGCAAGCGAGATGTATTTTGAGTCCTGGCCACCGATTTCAAAAATGGTGTCCACTTTGGGATCAATTTCGACTGCCCCGCGGGCATGGGCCGTAATCTCGTCAATGGCTAAATCCACATTTAAAAAATCACCGACAACATATCTGCCCGAACCGGTTGTGGCCACTCCCATGATCTCGACTTTGTCCGCGAGCGCATCCACGATGTGCTTTAAGAGTTTCTGGGTCACCTCGATCGGTTTGCCCCGGGTGTGTACATAGTTTTTGTGGATTAAATTATGGTTTTCGTCTATCAACGCATATTTGGTGGTTGTCGAGCCAACATCGATGCCGAGGTAGGCTTGGGTTCTAATCGCTAGAAATTTTCTGCGGAGCTGCCGGGAGTCAGGTATTTTCGTCTTATTCAAGAGCAGCCGGGGGGCCTTCGGAACCGAAATGTTGCCGCGAAGGTTTGCTTCTTCCAGGTCGGCAAGGCTAAAGGTATCTTCTTTTTTTAACTCAATTGCTTTTAAGGCAACGCCGAGCGCACCGGTCGCGGTGTTATGCGGCGGGACGATCAGATCCGGATAATAGGCCTTAAGCGCTTTTACCTGTAATTCATTTTTGGACAATCCGCCGACAAACACGATCGGATCTTCGAGCTTCTGATTGGATAC
>JASFGZ010000085.1:0-12158 GCA_050123495.1 Desulfobacterales bacterium | reverse complement strand
TCAGGGGTAGTGCTCCGCTAACATCGGCAGCGGCAATCCTCAGGGTATTGATTTCTTTGAAAACACACAGCTGCTCGATCTGATATTCCAGGTCATCCGCAGGGGCCTGTCCCATCCGCTGGTTCAAGTCAGACTTTATCTGTTCGAACTCAGGTGGAACATAAAGCGTGCGGGGGTCCAAAAGTTCATCTAAAAGAACCGGATGTTGGGCGAGGAAAGAAGCAATCCAGGGGCTGGCCTCCACCAGTTGAATCAGGTGGGTTAGTACATCCGGGTTTTCAAGCAAAAGCGCAAGATAGCTGATCCGCCCGCCGATCGATTTTATCAGATCGATAATTCGGCCGAGAATAATTTCAGATTTGTTTTGGCCCCCGACCTCTCTGAGTACCTGGGGAATTAATTTTTCTAGACGCCGACTTCCTCTTTCACCCAAAGAGTTTGACCCGGGCGCACTGCGCAAATACGATAACAACCGCAATGCCTCCTGTGGCTCTTGGAAACCGATTCCCACAAGTATTTCTTCCGCCTGGCTGTCGCCGATCAAACCCTGCCAGATACCCTGCAGCTGTTCTTCCAATTTTTGGGTTCCGGATTCAGAATCTTTGGCTTCCAGCAGAATCTGAAAATGGCGGTGCACATTATTTCGATGCTGCTCAAGCCGGGAGCTGAATTTTGCAGCATCCGCGAACCCCATGGATGCTGCCAGGCGTGCTTGGTCCAGTTCATTTAAAGGCAATTCATGGGTTTGTTGATCGGCAAATTCCTGCAGCCGGTGTTCGGTATTTCTGAGAAATACGTAAGCGGCTCCCAGCTCATCACAAACCTCCGTGGGGATGTGATTGTCACGGGCCAGAATCTTTAATACCTTCTGGATGCTGCTTTGTTGAAGATCGGGCGCCACACCACCTCGAATCAGTTGAAACATGTGGCCGAAGAACTCAATTTCCCGAATTCCGCCTCTTCCGAGCTTAATGTTGTGTTCCATGGCCTTGCGCCTGACCTCAAGAGATATCATTTGCTTCATTTCTCTCAATGAATCAAAGGCACCGTAATCCAGATATCTGCGGTAGATAAAGGGATTTAGCCGTTTTAGCAGATGATTGCCTGCTTTTTTATCTCCTGCGACAAATCTGGCCCTGATCATCGCGTAGCGTTCCCACTCCCGGCCCTGCTCTTGGTAGTAATTTTCCATGGCATCAAAATGCATCACCAGAGGGCCGTTTTCTCCATAGGGCCGCAATCTTAGATCTGTGCGGAATACGAATCCATCGCCGGTCGGTTGACTGATAACCTTGACCAGCTGGCGGCAGAGGCGGGCAAAGAAATCATCATTGTTGAACGCTTGAGCGGCTCCGCGCGTTTGGCCGGCTTTCGGGTAGGTGAAAATGAGATCGACATCGGATGAAAAGTTTAGCTCCCGTGCGCCCAGTTTGCCGAGGCCCAGAATAACCAGTTGTTGAGGTGTGCCATCTTCAGCTGCGGGCGTTCCCAATTTTTGAGCTAGCCAGCCGTACAGAATCGCTGTGGCATGCTCAAGGCAGGCATCGGCCAGGCCGGAGAGATCGGTGACGGTTTCTGATAGATTATTCCAACCGGCAAGATCGCGAAATGCAATTCGCGTCATTTCCCGGCATCGGTAAGTACGCAGGCTGCGGGTTAAAGCCCCTTCATCCTTTACATCAACAAGGGCTTTCTTTAGTCTTTGGTCATATTCATTTTTGGAATAACGTCGTTGAAGGTCTCCGCTGTCGATAAGGTCGGATATTAGTGAAGGGTTGCGGATGCAGTTTTTGGCAACAAAATCGCTAAATGCGAACACGCGTTGCAGCGCTTTTAAAATCTGCCGGTCTTTCGGAAGCTTAACTTTATTGGCGGCGGATGATTGCTTGAACTCCTCCCACTTTCTTTCCAGATCCTGAACAAGTATATCGGGGAGGTCAGTAATAATCGTCATTGTTAATCAAGTTTATATCGATTCAAGTTGGGTGCTAAGCGGAAATCAATAACGTTGATTTTAGATTTTGGAATTTGGATTGCGGATTAAAAATATTGGAGCCAATTGTGTGGCTGACCAGTCTGTTATTAAATCCAAAATCCCAATTCTAAAATCCAAATTGCGTGCTACTTAATATACCCCCAATCCACCAACCTTTTATAGGCATGCTGGGCGTATTTACCCTGTTGCACGACTTGCAGATAGCGCTGGTATTCATTGGCGGCTGGCTTGATCTGATTCATGCCTTCCTGGCAATAGCCTTTAAAGAAAATGGTGTTCGGATTTCCGGGCAGCAGCGATTCATAAGAGCTAAATTCATCATAAGCACCATCGAAATCCTTTAGCTGGATTTTGGAAAAGCCGCTGAGGTGATAGGCCTGGGCTTCTTTGGGATAGGCTTTTTGGGCCATCTCGGCGTACTGGCGTCCGACCGCATATTTTTTCTGGGCCAGGTTGCTCATCGATATCATACACAGGGCAACATAATCGTCGGGCGCTTGTTTCAACGCGCGATGAAAATGACCACTGGCGGCATCGTATTTACTTTGGGCCATTTGTTTTTCGCCTTTTTGGATTTCTTCGATCGCGCCTTTCTTGGCCCGCAGCGCGGCGGTATGGTCCATATAGCGTTCTTTATGAAGCGGTCCTTTTAAAGCGGCCTGATATTTTGTATTGGCAGTCTGAACCGCTGTATCATGCCGTTCCTGGCTCATTGGATGAGTGGCAAATAACAGGTCGACGGTGGTGGTTTTATGTTTGGACATGCTGTTTAGCATGTCCATCAGTCCCACAAAGCCCTGGGAACCATAGCCGGCACCCACCATATAGTCCATGCCCAGGGCATCTGCTTCGCGTTCGTTATCCCGGCTGTAGGATGCCAGCAATGCACCGGCGCCGATCTGGCCCAGCTGACCCGCCAGGTTGCCCAGCGCTGCGCTCTGGGTTCCGGCCAGCACCGAAATACCGCCGACGACCGCTTGGGTCAGCTGCCCTTTTGACATCTGTTCGGCAGAGTGGCGGGCGTTTACATGACCCAGTTCGTGGCCCAGCAGGGCGGCCAGTTCGGCTTCGTTTTCCAGTGTGAGCATAATGCCGCGGGTGGCAGCGATGCTGCCGCCGGGAAATGCATAGGCATTGACATAGGTAGCGTTTACCACCCGAAACGAATAGGGCATGTGAGGTCGATGGGACGATGCCGCCATCTTGTTTCCGACCTGACTGACATAGCGATTTAACTGGCTGTCCTGCACTTCCCCGAAATCTGAGGAGAACTGAAGCGGTGAGTACTGCCGGTCGATTTGAATTTCGGTATCTTCGGATACCAGCATGAGTTGCGATTTTCCGGTAACCGGATCCGTGGCGCATCCCAGCACATAACCGGCGGCGGCCAGCGATGAAAGCCACATGAATTCGCGTCGGGTCAGACCGTGTAAATTAGATGCTTTTATGGGTTGTTTCGGCATAACGATTTCCTCATAGGTTATAGCGTTGTAACGTAAATTTAATGGAGTATTGGCGTAATGTTTAAGTCTGTAATGTCATTTCTTTTCTTGGCCCATAGTCTTCAATACTCCAATACGCCACCTCTCCAGTGCTCCAATGAATGAATATGCTCCGATTGGAAAAATGGATACCGGATATTTTTTTGTGAAATTTATTCATCCTTTACCGGCGTTACCAATTTATACGTTTCAAGCAACCGGTTTCCCAGAGTTGCGGCAAGCTGTTTGAAGAAAATAATACCATTGTCGGGATCGGCTTCTAAAATCCTGGATAATTTATCACTGCTGGTTTTCAGTAATTTGGTCGGTTCGATACATTCTGCCGATGCCGAGTAAACATCTCCCCCGATAAGACTGGACCATCCAAAAGCTTCCCCATTGCGGGCAGCGTTATAAATCACCCGTTTGGGCTTTCCCATACTTAATTTTACGCGTCCATTGAGCAGAATGAAAAAAAACTTCGCCGGATCTTTTTCGCTGAAAAGCACTTCGCCTTTCTGATGGGAAGACATTTCTGAGATATCCATGAATTTTTTCACGAAATCCATACTTGTCCCTGTAAAAAGCGCTGATTGTTTAATGTACATGGCTGTTCCTACCTTAGAACCCATCTCAAAAATGCATCCAAGTGCTCATGGCTGTGCTGCGACTCGGCTCAAAATGCTCACATACTATCGTGTATGCTCCGCTTTTGAGCCGACCCATGCCTTTTGAGCACCTTAATTTATTGAGATCTGATGCGAAACCCCGCTTCTGCGGGAGCCCTGAACCCTGATCCACATTTTGGAGATAGATTCTTGTGTTTTTGCGATTATAAATTTTGACTTATATTTTCTCCTGAAATAAAACCTTATGTCCGTATTGACGCATTACAGTTTGGGAAGATTCGGCAATCAGATGAGAAGTGATTTCAAAATCCCATCTAGTGTTCGATGGCCGCGTTGCAAGCCGACTCAAAATGCTCACATACTACCGTGGTTGCCGGGAAACACGACTTTTGACTCGGCTTGCGCTTTGCCCTCGAACACCATCTGAGGCTTTGAAACCACTTCGAATCAAAAATTGGAAGCCACAAGAAACGCAGATTAAGGAGTCAATCAATTATATATAAAATAAAGTCGTCCGGTTGTCAAAATAATATCCTCTTGGCGATTTTCGCTTTAATTCTTACAATTTTGTAAAATTCGTCCGCAACCTATTACATTTATGTATGTATATTACCTGTTGTTTTTTTGATCGATTCATGGGTCCAATGATTATAGGCACTTGCGGTGCCTTTGGCTCTGGCATGGTCATTGCTGAAGACTTCATATGGGTAATTTGCATTTTGGATTAATCGTTGATATAGATCAATTTTTTATTTTTCAAATTGTGTTTATATGATATAAGCGATTGAAAACTAAACGGATTGTATTTGGAAGGAGGCATTAATCAAAACCTAAAAGGAGCGAGATACAAAATTTTACATTTCCCGCAAGGGAACCATGAAAGATGTTGGTTGGCATTATAACGCATGAATATTTAATCCCGTCTTTGATTGGGTGTTTTCAAACCGGGTGCTTTGCACCCGGTTCCACCGCGTTGTTTTCACCGATTAAGGCACTGCCGTGCCTTTGTATTTTCCCGCCGATGGCGGTAAAATCCAAGCCACCCGCTCCGCGGGTGGTCGGTGACTCGGGAACCATTCCAATATGATGCCCCGCATGTTTTGCAGCCGGCCCGATGATTCTCGAAGATTATTGCCGGGCCCACACGGCTCCTCCGATAACCTCCCATAAAGATTCAAATTATGAATTTTTTGACACCCATATTTTGCAATATTTCCTGCCTCAAGCGATAACCTGACCGATTTGATCTACATCGCTGAAACGTGCCGTTTTCATCGCAATGGAGGTCGCACCATCCTCAGTTATTGCCCCGGCAGGATTTTTTATCTTTAATGCTACACTGAAAAAGGAGAACAACACCCATGTGCCGCTTATTTGCCATCACCAGCCAGGAGCCGGTATCCCCAATGGTCGCTCTGGAAGCGCTTGATGTTATGCGCGAAGGACATGATTGTTCCGGCGTAGGAATTTTTCTGCGTGATCTTGCCGGACCCTTTGAGGAGATAAAGGATGCCCCGATTCTATCGGGAATTTTCAGCGATAAAGGATTAAAGCGCCTGGACACTTTTATGATGGATATCGGCTTTATGACCAAATATAAAATCTCGGTTAAATTGCCCAAGATACCCCCTCCCGGTGTTCCCAAACGGGATGTATATCTTATTCGGGCTTATGAATACCCGGAAGAATGGGAGGATCTCAGCCAGGCGGAACTTTATGATCAACTCCTTAAGATTCGGCTTCAGCTCAGGGCCATGGGGGAGGAAAAAAATGATATGATTGTTTTTTCCTTCTGGCCGGATGTGATCATGATCAAGGAAATCGGAGATCCCATGCTGGTTGCCCAACATCTGAATCTGAACCGTAAAGAGCTTTTTGCCAGAGTGATCATGGCCCAGGGGCGGCAGAACACCAATTATGCCATTACCCTGTACGCCTGCCACCCGTTTTTCATTCAGGGGTATTCAACCATGACCAACGGAGAAAATACGGCATTTGTTCCGATCCGGTCATTTTTGGAGTCTAGAGGCTTTCCAGGCTATTCCGGCTATCAATCGGACTCAGAGGTGTTTACCCACATCTTGCATTATGCGATTTCCAAACTCGGACTTGGAATTGAAACTTACAAGCATGTTATTACGCCGCTTCAGGATGAGGATTTAATAGACCATCCCAACAGTAATTTTTTAATGAATCTCAAACAAACCTGCCGGCCGCTGATTATTGACGGGCCCAACTGTGTTATCGGCTGTCTACCGGACCACAGTGTGTTTATGGTGCAGGATCGCAAGAAACTGCGACCCGGTGTTGTCGGCGGAAAGCCCGGTGTCTATGCGTTTTCTTCAGAAATTTGCGGCCTGGACGCCGCCATTCCAAACCGGGATAAAAGTAAAGATTTTCAACCCATGCATCTGGATACGGCCCTTGTCGGTCCAGGGCGTCAGGAGATTCGGTTATGGAGCCAGAAAGACCCATTACCCCTTCCACACTAAGTGTTAAAGACCTACCGTGGCAGGTTCTATGGGATAAAGAAAAATGTACCCTTTGCGGCAAATGCACAGCCGTGTGTCCGGTACATTCGATTGGGCTGGGGGTATTTCGCAAGCGGCTGCTCGAGCCACCGACGGACCTGGCGCAAGCTCCGGTCATGGCCCTTAAAAGTTATTACGGCATCCGGCAAAAAACAGACCCGGCTTACCGTTGTATCGGTTGTGCCATGTGCACCATGGTTTGCCCCAATGACTGCATCGTCCCCTGCCGGAGTGATGAGGCCGATAAACTTAGATTTCACGTTGACCAGGGCGGCCAGCCCCGCAGACGGGGCGGACGGCGCAATCTAGCCGGTGGTATTCTCGATCGGATGAAATTCATTCGCATCTCGATGTTAACGGATCCGGCACTGGATGCCGGCCGCCATGAGTTCGAACTGCGTACTTTGCTGGGACGCGTTTTGCCGCCCGAAGAAAATCTGAAATTTTTAAGCGTAAACGGCTGGATTCCACCGGTTCGCGAAATTTATCCTTTAATTATCGGCGCCATGTCTTTCGGGGCTCTGTCACCCAATATGTGGGAAGGATTGCAGATGGGTGTGGCCTATTTAAATGAAGAACTGGCTATGCCGGTGCGGATCTGTACCGGTGAGGGCGGATGCCCACCGCGGCTGTTGCGGTCCCGGTTTTTAAAATATGTCATTCTGCAGATCGCTAGCGGCTATTTCGGCTGGGATGAGATTATTCACGCCATTCCGGAAATGAAAGAAGATCCCTGTGCCATCGAGATCAAGTATGGGCAGGGCGCCAAACCCGGTGATGGCGGATTGTTGATGTGGTACAAAGTCAACAAGCTGATTGCCGCCATCCGGGGTGTGCCCACCGGCGTGAGCCTGCCGAGCCCGCCCACCCACCAGACGAAATACTCTATCGAAGAATCGGTGGCCAAGATGATCCAGTCCATGTACATGGCCTGGGGCTTCCGCGTACCGGTGTATCCGAAAATTTCGGGCACCTCAACGGCTATGGCGGTCCTAAACAATTTGACCCGCAACCCTTACGCCGCCGGACTGGCGATTGACGGTGAGGACGGGGGGACAGGCGCAGCTTATAATGTTTCCATGAACCACATGGGCCACCCCATCGCGAGCAATATTCGCGATGGCTATTTGACCCTGGTCGAAGTGGGTATGCAAAATCAGCTGCCGTTGCTGGCCGGTGGCGGCGTCGGCAAAAACGGAAATCTGGCGGCCAATGCCGCTGCTCTTATTATGCTGGGTGCCGGTGGCGTACAGATCGGCAAGTACGTCATGCAGGCTGCCGCGGGGTGTCTGGGTTCCGAATCCGACCGCTGTAACATTTGCAACATCGGCCTTTGTCCCAAAGGAATAACATCCCAGGACCCGCGCCTGTATCGGCGCCTTGATGTTGAGCAGGTCGCACAACGGGTGGTCGATCTTTATTTAAGCTTTGATACCGAACTAAAAAAAATAGTAGCGCCGCTGGGGCGATCCACATCACTGCCGATCGGCATGTCCGATGCACTGGGCATCGATGATCCCAATGTGGCGGAGCGATTGAAGATTAAGTACGTTGTTTAATTCGTTTAATTTGTTTGATTGGTTCAATTGGTTAACATCAGGACTTTGAATCGTATTAAAACCAATCAAACCAATAGAACAAAATGTCTTTTGGAGACCATAAATGGATAACCAAGCCACTGTTAACAAAAAACCACCCCAGGTGATTTCGGGCAAATTCAGTGGAGAAAGGCTGGAATCAAGGGTACTCGAGGAGCACATTCAAGAGGCAATTGCCCGGGGGCAGCGTTCGATTGAGGTTCATGCCTTCGGTCAGCACGGAATCGGCGGCCGCCTCTGGCGCACGGCAAATGAAACGGTTCATATCAAAATAACCGGCCATCCCGGGCAGCGTGTGGGATCAATGGGATTTCCCAATACCGTTATTGAGGTTTTAGGCCCGGCTTCAGATGATGTGGGATGGCTTAATGCCGGCGCGGAGATTGTCATTCATGGCAATGCCGGCAACGGCTGCGCCAATGCCATGGCGCAGGGCAAAATTCTTATTACCGGTAACATCGGGGCCCGCGGTATGACCATGACCAAACACAATCCGCGTTTTGCACCACCCGAACTCTGGGTCTTGGGTTCTGCCGGTGATTACTTCGGTGAATTTATGGCCGGTGGAATCGCCGTAATTTGCGGACATGAGCCTCAGAATCCCAATAATATCCTGGGGTATCGACCCTTGGTCGGTATGGTCGGCGGGAAGGTGTTCTTCCGGGGACCCCATTCTGGCTACAGCCAGGCCGACGCAAAACTAATTCCAATTAAAGATAATGACTGGAATTGGTTGACAGAGAATTTAAAAGCTTTCCTGCGGCAAATTGATCGATCCGAACTCATTAAAACGTTTTCCGACAAAGCGCAGTGGCAGCTTTTAGTGGCGCGCACGCCCCAGGAAAAAGTTTCCAGCCCGATGCGATCCATGAATTCATTTCGAGCGGATGTATGGGAAGCGGAACTGGGGCAGGGGGGCTTAATCGGCGATCTCACCCATCTGGATCGGAGTCCGATTTCTCTGATTACCAACGCTTTTCTGCGGCGATTCGTACCGGTTTGGGAAAACCGCACATACGCAGCACCCTGTGAAGCCACCTGCCCGACCGGTATCCCTGTTCAGGAAAGATGGCATTTGATCCGTGAAGGACGCGTGGATGAAGCCGTTGATCTGGCGCTGGGCTATACGCCTTTTCCGGCATCGATTTGCGGGTATCTGTGCCCCAACCTGTGTATGCAGTCCTGCACACGGCAAATCTCTGCCATGGCACCGGTCGATGTCACCCAGCTGGGCCAGGCCAGTATCAAGGCCAAACTGCCCGATCTGCCGCCCGAGAGCGACAAAAAGATCGCCGTCATCGGTGGGGGGCCGGCAGGAATTTCAGTAGCCTGGCAGTTGCGCCGGCACGGGCATCAGGTCACTATTTACGAGGTGGCAGCGTTAGGTGGTAAAATCACACGGGTGATCCCCGAAAGCCGTATCCCGAAAAAAGTGATCACCACAGAGATGAAACGGGTCAAAGAGGTGATTCCCCAGGTAAACCTCCAACAGCCCCTGGGACCGAAAGACATCACGCAGCTCAAAAAAGATGTTGACTTTGTTGTCATTGCAACCGGTGCGCAGAAACCGAGAACCCTTCCAATTCCGGGCAATGAAAGAACCATCACGGCCCTTGATTTTCTGACCGCAGCCAAGCAGAACAAAACCGTGGTTGGCAAAAATGTGGTCGTCATCGGCGCCGGCAATGTGGGATGCGATGCGGCGGCTGAGGCGCATCGCCTGGGTGCCCGGAAAATTACCCTGCTGGATATTCAGGCGCCGGCGTCTTTCGGCAAAGAAAGAGAAGCCGCCGAGGCGGCGGGAGCAGAATTTATGTGGCCGGTATATACCCAGGAAATTACGAAATCCGGCGTGAAATTGACCAGCGGAGAAGAGGTGCCCGCCGATACGGTCATCGTTTCCATTGGCGATGTGCCGGATCTTGAGTTTATTCCCGATAATGTTGCCACCGAAAATGGTTTTGTTAAAGTGGATGACACGTACCAGACGTCTGACCCCCAGATCTTTGCCATCGGCGATGTGGTCCAGCCGGGGTTGCTGACCGAAGCCATTGGCTCGGGCAGAATTGTCGCCCGCACGATTTGCGATTTGCTGGAGGGCAAAACGCCGGCTTTTGGCAAGCGTGCCATGCTCGATCGCCAGCGGGTGACACTGGAATATTTTGATCCCCGGATTACCGAATTTGCTGATCTGGAGCACTGCAGTTCGCAATGCGCTTCCTGCGGAGCCTGCCGGGACTGCGGCATTTGTGTCTCCGTCTGCCCGGCAGCGGCCATCAGCAGAAAAGATCTGGAAAATAACGACTATGCATATGTCGTGGATGAAAACCTTTGTATTGGATGTGGCTTCTGTGCCGGCGCCTGTCCGTGCGGGGTGTGGGATCTTGTGGAGAATACACCTATCGAGTAGTTTAAATTAGTTTGATTGGTTCCATTGGTCTTATTCGTTGTTTTAATAAGCCATATTTTCTAAACAAATTGAACCCATTAAACAAATAAAACCAATAAAAAAAAACCTTACTTCTATGGATGCATTACTGGCATTAGAGGACGGCCGCACCTTTGCCTGCCGGTCGTTTACCGGAAAGGGAGAAGCCTCGGGTGAAGTTGTCTTTAACACCGGCATGACCGGCTACCAGGAAGTCCTGACCGACCCCTCCTACAGCGGGCAAATGGTCGTCATGACCTATCCCCTTATTGGAAACTACGGGATTAATCCTGAGGATATTGAATCCAGCCGCATACAGGTTGCGGCTTTTTTAATTAAAGAGTATCAGGCCTGCCCCAGTAATTTCCGATCGACAGCAACCCTGGCGGACTACCTTAAAAGCCAGGGTATACTGGGCGTTGAAGGTTTGGATACGCGGGCCATCACACGCCATATTCGGAATGCCGGTGCCATGCGGGCTGTTGTTTCAACTGATGATTTAACGCCGGCTTCTGTGGTGAAAAAGGCCAATGAAATTCCGAAAATGACGGGCTTAAACCTGGCTAAGGTGGTGACGACCCCGGATCCCTTTTATTGGGAGAACGGCCAACCGCAATTTTTTAATCCCGGCAACCGCCCGCTGGATAAAAGCATATGGCAACATCGCAGGTTAAAACGGTCGGTCATTGCATTTGATTTTGGCATCAAATTTAATATCCTGAGACAGCTTGAACAGGCCGGTTTTGAACTGGTGGTGGTACCGTCTGCCACCACCGCCGACACCATTGAAGCCATGGAGCCGGATGGCATTTTTCTTTCAAACGGCCCGGGAGATCCCGAACCGGTTAGCGATGCAATTGAAACGATTCGCTCGTTATTGGACTACCGGCCCATTTTCGGTATCTGTCTCGGCCACCAACTCCTCGGCCTGGCGCTCGGTGCCAAAACTTTTAAGTTGAAATTCGGCCACCGGGGTGCTAATCAACCGGTCAAAAATTTTCGATCCGGGAAGGTCGAAATTACCTCCCAGAACCATGGATTTGCAGTTGATATGGAATCACTTCAGGGAAACGATGTTGAAATCACCCACATCAACTTAAATGACAATACCCTGGAGGGATTTCGGCACCGCAAATATCCGGTATTTTCGGTGCAATACCATCCTGAAGCATCTCCAGGTCCGCACGATGCACGCTATCTCTTTGATGAGTTTAAAGAATTGATGAAATAGAAACGAAATGGTTCAATTGGTTAAATTTGTTCAATTGGTTGGCTTCGTTTCTAAAACCCAGGTCTAACCAATTAAACCAATCGAACAAACCAAACCAATAAAACGAATCAGATGCTATGCCCAAACGAACAGACATCCATCGGATCTTAATCATCGGTGCCGGCCCGATTATCATCAGTCAGGCCTGTGAGTTCGACTATTCCGGTACCCAGGCATGTAAGGCACTTAAAGAAGAAGGCTTTGAAGTCATCCTGGTAAACTCCA
>JASFGZ010000084.1:0-12183 GCA_050123495.1 Desulfobacterales bacterium | reverse complement strand
GGATTTCATCCAGAATTTCGTTTATTTCAGCCACAAATTGATTCCTGTTGAAAACGCTTTTTTCATTGGGCGCTTTGTCCCGGCGTCCGACATAAACAGAGTTCGCGGCAATATCTCGGGGACCGATCTCAACGCGCAAAGGGATCCCTTTTTTAATCCAATCCCATCCGCGGGCACCCCCGATTTCGCGATCATCAATCGCCACATCTATGCGACGATGATGATAGCGTTTCTCCTTTAACTCTCGGGCGAGCTTTTCGCAAAAATCCACCACCGGCTGCCGATCTTCAGATTTTCGGATGATGGGCAAAAGCACAACATGGGCGGAGGCAACTTTGGGCGGCAAAATGATGCCATCATCATCGCCGTGGTTCATGATGAGCCCGCCAATCAGTCGGGTGGATGTGCCCCACGAAGTCGTCCAGGCGTATTCTTCGGTTTCAGCCGCCGATTGAAACTTAATCTCTTGAGCCCGGGCAAAATTTTGACCCAGAAAATGCGAAGTCCCGGCCTGCAGCGCCTTTCGATCCTGCATCATGGCTTCGATGCTTAACGTATCCACTGCCCCGGGGAACCGTTCGGAGGGCGACTTGCGCCCCCGGATAACCGGCATGGCCAGGTATTCTTCGGCACATGTCGTATAAACATCCAGCATCATTTGGGTGCGCTCTACCGCCTCTTCAGCAGTTGCGTGTACGGTGTGTCCTTCCTGCCACAAAAATTCGCTGGTCCTCAAAAATATTCGGGTCCGCATTTCCCAGCGCACAACATTGGCCCATTGGTTGATGAGTATCGGCAAATCGCGATAGCTGCTTACCCATTTGGAAAATGAATCTCCGATAATGGTCTCAGAGGTCGGGCGCACAACCAGAGGTTCTGCCAATCGACCGGCAGGCTCAAGACCACCGCTGGCACCCTTTTCCAGCCGATGATGGGTAACCACAGCACATTCCTTGGCAAAGCCTTCAACATGTTTGGCCTCTTTTTCAAGGAAACTTAAAGGGATAAAAAGCGGGAAATAGGCGTTTTGAACCCCGGTTGCTTTAAACAAATTATCCATGGCTTTCATGATGTTCTCCCAAAGGGCGTAGCCCCAGGGTTTGATCACCATGCAACCCCTGACCGGCGACCGCTCCGCCATATCTGATGCTTTAATGACCTGTTGGTACCATTCCGGATAATCTTCATTCCGTGTCGGTGAAATCGCTGCTTTGACCTGCTTTGCCATGTTTTGCCTTTCGATAGTTCTTAGAAGTGGTTTCAAAACCTCAGATCAGGTTTCCCGCTTGAACGCGGGATTACACGTCTTGATTTTAACAAATTAATGTGTGCATCAAGGGCCCTGCTAAGCGGGATTACATATCTGATCTAAACAAATTAATGTATGTATAAAGGCCCCTCGCTTGTGGGGTAATCCGCCACACATTTTGGCGGACCATTGGAGCCTTTTGAGCACCTTATATCATCTTACAATTAGATGCGAAATCCCGCTTCATTGAGCGGGGAGATGGGGTTTTTAAACGACTTCTAATTATCCTGACGATCTGTATCCAGATCTTTTACATACTCGCGCACTTCGTGCAACAGAACATCCACCAGTTTATCCTGCGCACATTTTTTTACGACCTTTCCTTTCCGAAAAAGGACCCCATTGCCATCCCCGCCGGCAATGCCGATGTCCACCTCCTTGGCTTCTCCCGGACCGTTGACCACACAGCCCATGATCGCAATCTTGAGAGGTTCGGCCATGGTCATCAGCGCTTTTTCGACCCGTTCAACGATATCAAACAGTTCAATGTTGCAACGCCCGCAGGTCGGACAGGCGATGATTTCCGGCCCTCGGCGGCGAATATCCAGCGCTTTCAGGATTTCGAATCCGACCCGAACCTCTTCCACGGGGTCCCGGGTTAGCGAAACTCTGATGGTGTCACCAATACCTTCGGCTAAAAGCATCCCGATTCCCAAGGCCGATTTGACAACGCCCGAATAAAGTGCTCCGGCCTCGGTTACGCCGACATGCAGCGGCAGATCTGTTTTTGCAGAAAGGAGCCGATAGGCCTCTACAGTCCGCGGGACATCAGAAGCTTTAAGGGAAATCTTTATCTGGTGAAAGTCTAAAGATTTTAACAATTCAACATGGCGCAACCCACTTTCCACCATGCCGGCCGGTGTAACGCCATTATATTTTTTAAGAATATCTTTTTCAAGGGAACCGGAATTGACCCCAATGCGAATGGGGATATTAAATTCTTTGGCACAGTCCACCACGGCTTTTACCTTTTTGATCCCGCCGATATTGCCGGGATTCAATCTAAGTCCATCCGCCCCTGCTTTAGCGGCGGCAATCGCCAGCCGGTAGTTGAAATGAATGTCCGCAATCAGCGGAATATCGATCTGTTCCTTTATCGCCGATAGGGCTTCAGCAGCTTCTTGGTCCGGAACGGCGACGCGCACAATTTCACAGCCCGCTTCCTGCAGGCGAACAATTTGGGCAACGGTCGCCGGGATATCCTGGGTCGGTGTGTTGGTCATGGATTGCACGGCAATGGGTGCGGATCCACCAATTTTTACCTTACCAACCGCTATTTGACGTGTTTTTTTTCGCTTGATCATAGAAATTTTCATAAAAATGCTTAGGTTTTCAAACAGTTAGTGTTAAATCGGCCAAATCGATATCAGCCAACCACGTGGTTGCATTTTGGGCCGTCAGATTGCATTCATAAATAATATTATGATATGGTGCTTAAACTAACAGACACACGGTGATTATTCAAGTAAAATAGAGCCTTAAAACGTTGTCGCGTACAATCCTGCCTGCCAGGTTGTTTGCCGAACCGGTTCCTCCCGGCAGGATCGCGGGCACCGACTGTTACAAAACTCTAAGCATGCGGAGATGAAAATGACGCACCAAAAAGGTCAAAAATTTGCCGACAAACACAACGCCAACACCCAATTAAATGGCCATATCAAAGACCATATTGACCGCCAGGCAAAAAATAATGAACTTCCCTGTGCACTGGCATTTAAAATCGCCAAGGAACTGAATGTTTCGCCGGCTGAAGTTGGAAAAACAGCAGATTTGATGGAAACCATGCTGATAAAATGCCAGTTGGGATTATTTGGTTATTTACCCGAAAAAAAGATTGTAAAGCCCCGAACATCCGAAAATCAGAATCTGGAAAGCACCATTCGGGATTCACTGGTTGAGGGTAAACTTTCCTGTGAAAGGGCCTGGGAGATTTCCCGCAGCTTTAATGTCTCCAAAATGACTGTCAGCGCAGTCTGTGAGCGACTTAAAATCAAAATAAAACCCTGTCAGCTGGGTGCTTTTTAGAAGTGGTTTCAAAACCCCATCTAAGTATTTTGTGTTTAAGGTTGTTCTTATTTGAGGCGATAATACCTATATACGGAAGTCGGAAGGCAAGCGCCTTGGAATTTTTACAACATATTCAAATGTTAAAGAACTTTTCATAACAGGATTTGGTATTGTGAGTTGGTCGGCAGCGAATAATATTTTACGGGAAAAAACCGGTTTTCAGATAACCATCCTGATCATATGGGGTGTTATCGGGTATTATGTGTTTAGCCCGGTGATCGATGCGCACAGATTCGTTACCCTGAAAAGAATCCAAAAAGCGGGAGAAATAACGGTTGTGACCCGCAATACCGCCCATAGTTACTATCTTTACCGGGATCAGCCGATGGGCTTTGAGTATGAAATGGCGCAAGCCTTTGCCGAATATTTGGGGGTTACCCTGCAGGTAAGGGTTGTTGATAGATGGGAAGACATGGTGGCCGCCTTAAATAATGGATCGGCTGCGTTTATTGCCACCAGTTCGCCAATTATGCCCAAATGGCAGACCCAGGTCGCCTTTTCGGATGGATACATGCAAGTGGCACAACAAATTATTACCCACCGTAAAAATGCGCGTATAAAAAAGGTGGAAGATCTTTCCGGCAAAACCATTGATGTTAGAAAAGGAACGGCTTATCAGCAGCGCCTGATGGAGCTGAAAGATCAGGGAATTGATCTGACGATCCGGCTGCATGAAGATCTGCCCACAGAGGAACTCATTCAGAAAGTGGCGGAGGGAGAAATCAATTTCACGATTGCCAACAGCAACATCATTTTAATCAATCAGAGGAGCTTCCCGGGGGCCGTCAGCACGGGAACGATAAACGACAGCATGCAACTGGGCTGGGCGGTAAATCCAAAATCGGACGAGTTGCTCCAACGCATCAATGCGTTTTTAAAGTTGATCAAAAAGAGCGGCAAATTCGATGAAATCTATAATAAATACTATGGAGCTATCCAGGATTTTAACTATGTGGATTTAAAGGCTTTTCATCGAAGAGTAAAAGCCCAACTTTCCCGTTACAGTCCGTTTATCAAAGCCGCCGCCAAGAAACATGGATTTGACTGGCGACTCATTGCCGCTCAGATATATCAGGAGTCGCATTTAAATCCCTGGGCCAAAAGCCGAGCAGGCGCAAGAGGACTGATGCAAATTATGCCCTCAACAAGCAAAAGCCTGGGGGTCACCGATCTATTTGATCCGGTACAAAACATAAATGCCGGCGTTCAACACCTTAAAAATCTATATGAACATTTTAACAAGGTCAAAGGTAAAGACCGGTTATTGATCTCCCTGGCAGCCTATAATATCGGTCAGGGGCATATCCATGATGCGCGTAAACTTGCAAAAAAAAGGGGACTTGACCCGAACACATGGGATGCGCTTGCCAAAACGCTTCCCCTGTTGAGATACAGAAAATACTATAAAAACACCAAGCATGGCTTCTGCCGGGGCAATGAACCGATTCGCTACATCAAACAGATTATGATTTATTACGACGTCTTGAAGAAACAAGGGTTCGAGTACAAAACGACCCAAGCAAAAGCGTAAAGTCCAAAATCGACATCTTGTAGTTTAGCAAAGATAGGTCGTAAGAATGAGTACAGAGGTTTAACAAATCGGAGTAATGGAGTGTTGGAATGTTGGAGTAATGTTGAAATAAAATCGAATAAAATCATTCTTTAAACCCAATACTCCAGTAATCCAATGCTCCAGCACTCCAATATCATCTTTAATATATCGCATTCACTCCCACAAAGGGGTTATGTTTCTTTTCGTGCCCGATGGTCGTCTCCGGCCCATGCCCGGTATATACCCGGACATCATCTCCCAGCATAAATAATTTATCTTGAATACTTGATTTCAAGGTTGCAAAATCCCCTCCCGGAAAATCGGTGCGTCCGATTGACCCGGCAAATAGGGTATCACCTACAAAGACATGGCCATCGGTATAAAGGGAGACACCGCCCGGGGTATGCCCGGGTGTGTGAATGACGTTCAACGTTATTTGGCCGAATGTGATGGTATCACCATCATTTATGGTGCGCTCAGGGGGTGGCGAGTCTTCCCCTGAAAGGCCCCAGTTGGCAGCGCTCGCAGATATTTTATCCAACATGGGTGCATCCAGCGCATGAATTAAAATCGGCGCATCTGTAGCCGTATGTATCCCTTTGTTGGCACTGACATGATCAAAATGACCATGCGTGTTGATGATGGTTTTGACATTCAAATCTGAATCGGCAACCGCTTGAAGAATTCTATCCGCCTCATCTCCCGGATCGATAACTGCAGCTTCCAAGGTTTCTTTGCAACCGACTATAAAGCAATTTGCCATAATCGGACCCACAGGTAACATCTTGATAATCATCGCATCAGCCTCCAGTGTCAATTGATTTTGGATTTCAGATTTCGGATTGCGGATTGCAGATAGCGGATGGATTTTGCTGCCTAACAATCTAATTTACTATGAGCATTCAGTTATGCGCTTCGAAAATTCAATCTTTTATTTGGAAGCGTCGGTTGCGGCTTCAAGCGGCTTTTCTATCTGAATTTCTCCTTTTTCGATTGCGATGCGGATGCTGTCAATAATTCCGTTTATAAATGCGCCGGATTCTTCGGTGCCGAATTTTTTGCCAACATCAATGGCTTCATTGATGGAAACCTTTGGCGGAATATCATGGCAATACAGCATTTCAAATACTGCCACTCGCATGATATTGCGATCCACGCAGGACATACGATGGACTCTCCAGTTTTTGGAAAATCGCTCAATGAGGGTATCGATTTGCGGCTTGGCCCCTAACACACCTGTTACGAGCTTCATAAAAAATGGCCGCACCTTTTGGGGCGGAGGAAAATTCTCACAGAAGCGCTCCAGCATCTGCGGTGAAGCGCTCCGGCTGGCATCCATATAAAAGAGCGCCTGCATCGCCAATTCTCGCGCTCTTCGACGGGTCCCCATGGCGATAACTATCCCACGACTTCAAGCAGATTCGCCATTTCAACAGCAGCCATAGCCGCGTTCCAGCCTTTATTGCCGGCTTTGGTACCAGCGCGTTCGATGGCTTGCTCGATGGTATCGGTGGTGATGACACCGAATATGATCGGGACTTCCGACTCCAAACTGACCTGAGCGATCCCTTTGGACACCTCGGCGCTGACATAATCAAAATGCGGGGTCGCGCCGCGGATGACGGCACCCAGGCAAATAATGGCATCAAATCCCTTTTTTTTGGTCATCCTTTTGGCCACCAGCGGGATTTCAAATGAGCCCGGAACCTTCACGATTTTGATATCACTATCCTTGGCTCCAGAGCGCACCAGGGCATCAAGGGCACCGCTCAGAAGTTTTTCTGTAATAAAATCATTAAATCGGCTCACCACAATGGCAAACTTTTTACCTTCTGCATTTAAATGAGCTTCGAGAGTCTTCGCCATAAAAGCTCCTTTCAGTGTAACGCGTAAATAAAATTGAATATCGAATATTGACGATTGAATATTTAAGGAATTCTTTCCATTTTAAAAAGGGCAGAGCGACACGCGGCGCAAGCGCCTGCGCTGCGCGAGCGGCATCCACAAATATTCAATTTGCAATCTTCAATTTTCAATTCCGGCTCGTCCGGGTTAGGGTGCGGCATCAACGTTCAAAAGGTGCCCCATCTTTAACTTCTTACATTCCAGATAACACTTATTGTGTATATTTGCCGGAACTTCAATCGGGATCTGTTCAACAATGCTCAGCCCGTAGCCGTCAAGACCTACCATTTTTTTTGGGTTGTTGGTCATGAGCCGCATTTTTCTGACGCCAAGATCGACCAGGATTTGAGCCCCGATGCCGTAATTGCGCATGTCCGGTTTGAATCCAAGCTCCTCGTTGGCTTCGACGGTATCCAGTCCCTGGTCCTGGAGGGCATAGGCTTTGATCTTGTTAACAAGGCCGATGCCGCGGCCCTCTTGACGAATATAAAGCAGAACGCCGCTTCCTTCCTTTTCAATGATGGTCATGGCCTGATTCAGCTGCAAACCGCAATCGCATCTCAGGGAGCCGAAGATGTCCCCGGTCAAGCACTCGGAGTGTACCCGCGCCAATACCGGTTTTTCCGGATCAATATCACCTTTAACCATAGCGATGTGCAATAGATTATCGATATCGTTTTCATACACGACGGCTTTGAAATCACCGGCGATCGATGTGGGAATTATCGTTTCTGCCGCCCGATGCACAAATGATTCAGTTCGCATCCGGTATTCAATCAAATCGGCAATGGTGCAAATTCCGACACCGTGTTTTTCGCTGAACTTTTCAAGCGCCGGCATGCGGGCCATTGTACCGTCTTCGTCCATGACCTCGCAGATAACCCCGGCGGGTTTTCGACCGGCCAGCCGGGCAAGATCCACGGAACCTTCGGTTTGTCCGGCCCGAACGATCGACCCTCCGGCTTTTGCCCTTAAGGGGAATATATGCCCGGGTCGCACCAGGTCCCGTGGCAGGCAATCATCGGCTATAGCCGTCAAAATCGTAGTCGCCCGGTCTTGTGCTGAAATGCCGGTGGTCACTCCGCAGCGGGCTTCGATCGTCACCGTGAATCCGGTCCCAAAAGGTGAGGTATTATTGTCGACCATCGGGGGCAGATCCAGGGCATCGCATTTCTCCGCGGTCATGGCAAGGCAAACAAGACCTCTGCCGTATTTTACCATAAAATTGATGGCTTCCGGCGTCACACTATCAGCCGCCATGCAGAGATCGCCCTCGTTTTCACGATCTTCATCATCCACCAGAATGACCATCTTGCCACTCTTGATATCGCGGATGGCTTGTTCAATTGTTAGAAGTGGCATGGCTTATCTATCTCCTAATTTTTTTTATAAAAATCCCGATTTGCCCAGAAATTCCATATCAATACCGGGAGATTCATTCGTTTTTTTGCTGCCAGGTACCAAACCAGCCTGCGTAAAGCGTTCGACATATTTACCAATCATATCGGTTTCAATATTAACCGGGTCTCCGTTTTGTTTCATTCCGATGGTGGTTTTTTCGGCTGTATGCGGGATAATGCTGACCGTAATACGAGTCGGTTCGCAGGTGTTGATGGTCAAACTGATGCCATCAATAGCGATTGACCCTTTGTGGATCATATAGCGCGAAAGGGCCTCCGGCACGCCAATGGTAACAATAACGGCATTTCCCACTTTGTTCCGCTCTTTGATAAAACCGATACCGTCCACATGTCCCAAAACCAGGTGTCCGTCAATGCGGTCGGACAATCGCATTGCCCTTTCAAGATTGACGCGGTCACCCAGCTTTGCCCGCTCGAAAGTGGACACTTCAAGTGTCTCGGGGGACAGATCCACTTCAAACCGTTTGAGGCTGACTTTTACAACAGTCAGACAGGCACCATTGACCGCGACGCTGTCGCCGATCTTGGTTTGATCCAGCACATAATCCGCATCAATGGTCAGGCGCTTTCCCTGACCGGCAGGGCGTATCCCGCTAAGGGTACCCAACCCTTCAATGATCCCTGTAAACATAATTAGGTCCGTCGTCGGTTGTTGGTAGTCCGTCGCACCAAGCATTTTGTTGTAGATTGGTGGAAATTCCGTTATTTATGCATAAACAGCCATCTCCAATATAATAATAAAATTGCAATATACAACTGACCCCTAACCACAAAAAACTAACGGATATACCCTTCAATCATTACATCATCATCAAATCGTTGGACGCGGATATTTTTAATCCGGATGCAGTCTTTCATCAGTTCCGGTCCCGATCCCCGACAGATGGGGATGCCGTCATCGCCGCCCAAAATTTTAGGCGCATAAAAGAAGAGGATTTTATCAACAATACCACTGCTCAATGCCGATGCGATAACACGACTGCCCCCCTCGACCAGAAGGCTTGTGATGCCCATTTTGCCCAACCGATCCAACAAAGGCTGCATTTCAATACCTTCGTTGTTGACCGGCAGTTCAATTAAGCGCACGCCCTTTTTTTCAACCGCTCTCTTTTTATTTTCGGCTAACTTATTGCCGGTCACAAGGATCGTATCAGAATTGGAATCCAGCTGCAATATTCTGGCGCTAGGGGAGATGGACAGATGTGTATCAAGGACGATTCGAACAGGATCCCGGCCGCTGCCCGATTCCAGGCGCGTTGTTAAGCTCGGGTCATCGGCGTGAATTGTCCCGACACCCACCAAAATGGCATCTACGGCATGTCGAAGCTGATGCACGAATTGGCGCGCCTTCTCACCCGTCACCCACTTGGAATCTCCGCTGCGGGTTGCGATACGTCCATCCAGGGTGGCGGCACATTTCAGAAGCACAAAGGGTCGTTTTGTCTGAACATATTTTACAAACGCTTCATTGAGTTTCCTGGCCGGTTCTTCGCAAACCCCTATAAGCACCTCAATGCCATGTTCTTTCAAAAAAACAGCCCCGCCACCGGCTTTGGTATTCGGATCTTCCATCGCTATGACGACCCGCTTAATGCCGGCCTCCAGGATTTTACGAGTGCATGGCGGTGTCCTGCCGGTATGGTTACAGGGCTCTAAATTTACGTAGAGAGTGGCTCCTTTGGTTTGTGAACCAGCATCTTCAACGGCCTTAACTTCAGCATGGGCAAGACCGATGGCTTGATGGTATCCGCTACCTTTCACTTTACCATCTTTCACAATCACAGCGCCGACCATCGGATTCGGTGAGGTATAGCCTTGCCCCTTCAGGGCAAGCTCTAAGGCCATCTTCATAAAATATTCGTCATCCATGGTTTTCTTTTCAGAAGTCAGATGACAGATGGCAGAAGACAGACCACCGATGTCGGATTTGACATATTTCAAACCAAATTGGATTTATTTCTGTTCTCTGTTTTCTGTACTCCGACATCTGTCATCTGTCACCCGCGCCTATTGCTCCCGTTTACTGAGCAGGGTTTTAAGCTCAGAGACAAAATCATTGACATCTTTAAATTCCCGGTAAACCGAGGCAAAACGCACATAGGCCACATCATCAAGCTCATGAAGCATCGTCATGATCTTTTCCCCGAGAAAAGAAGCCGGTATTTCCTTTTCCCCGGTTTCTCTTAGATCCCGTTCCAGATCATCTATAAATTCTTCAATCACGTTTATGCTAATGTTTCGTTTCTGACAGGCCTTCTTCAGTCCCGAACGCACCTTTTCTCTATTGAATACTTCGCGTCGGCCGTCTTTTTTAACGATCATAATGGGAATTTCTTCGATATGCTCGTAAGTTGTAAATCTGCGGCTGCATACGATGCATTCCCGGCGTCTGCGAATAACGCTGGCATCTTTGCTCAATCTGGAATCGATGACCTTATTGTCAATTTCTCCACAGTACGGACACTTCATGAGTCTTCTCCCTGCTGTTTGGTTTCAAGATGAATCAGCTCTACATGGGCTTCTTGCAACATGTCCTTTGATAGTTTGTCTGCATAACCCGAATGGAAGTAGATTTGATCAATTCCTGCGTTAATGATCATCTTTGCGCATATTGAACAAGGCAAGTTGGTGCAAAAAATACTGGCGCCTTTCAAAGATACACCATGATAAGCCGCCTGGATGATGGCATTTTGTTCAGCATGAATGCCGCGGCACAGTTCATGCATTTTGCCGGACTCAATCCCTAATTTTTCGCGCAAACACCCCACCTCAACACAGTGGCGAACACCGGAGGGGGCTCCGTTATAACCGGTCGAAAGGACCCGTTTGTCTTTTACGATAATCGCGCCAACTGAACGCCTGAGACACGTGGAACGCTTGGCTACGAGTATCGCGATATCCATGAAATAATCTTCCCATGAAGGTCGTGGATCGTCAGGTACCATGAAATTAACTGCCTCCGCATAAGGGTTCTATCTTAACAAGAATCGGCGCGTAAGATGGGCATGAAAAAGATTAACTTTTGATAATATATGCCAAACGAAATTACCGCAAGAAAAAAAACGGCAAGGCCACTTGTGCCCTGCCATTCTACCTTGCCATTTTAATAGATTAACCACAAACACACAGATACAGTCATCAGAAGACAGATGTCAGGGGGCAGATATCAGAAGTCAGAGGACAGAGGATAAGCGACAGATATCGAAGTTAGCATATTTAAAACCAAATTGGATCTGATTTCGACTCGGCTGAGCTCGTCGCAGGCTGTTCTCTGTTTTCTGCCCTCTGATCACCGGCCTCTGACATCTGAGCTTGTACCGCTAGCGTGCGTCTTTGATTTTTCTTTCTTGCCTTTGATGTCCTCGCGTACGACCGGTTCACAGTAAGGATTGCCGTCAAGAATGTTTTTCAAATGCACATAAATTCAACCGGTTCAGTGCCAAGGCATGCATCCGCGGTAATTTGGGATAGGGATCTTTGATTCCGGATTTTAGATCATAAATTGCGGATTAAAACAACTTGGTGTGAATATCAAAAGCCGCCAATCGGAGATCAGAAGCGGTTAATGATCGGCATATTTTTTCAAAATCAGGGTCGCATTGGTACCGCCGAAGCCAAAAGAGTTGGTCATGGCCACCGCGACCGGGGCCTGCCGAGCAATGTTGGGCACATAGTCCAGGTCACACTCTTCCGCCGCATTTTCATAATTGATGGTCGGCGGAATCATATCGTGGTGCACACTAAGGGCGGTAAACACCGTCTCAATGCCACCGGCGCCGCCCAGCAGATGACCGGTCATTGATTTGGTGGAACTGATCGCCACCTTATAGGCCTTGTCTTTAAATACTGTTTTGACCGCCCGGGATTCATACAGATCGTTGAGTTCGGTGGAGGTTCCATGGGCATTAATGTAATCCACCCTGTCATAG
>JASFGZ010000083.1:0-12195 GCA_050123495.1 Desulfobacterales bacterium | reverse complement strand
ATCTGGTGGATTGGAAATCCAACTATCTCGGGCCGACGATTGATGACTACCACCAGGAAGCGCTTCATCGCACGATGCAGGAAAATTACTATATTCTGCAGTACCATCTATATGTGCTGGCACTGTGTCAGTATCTGCGACAGCTTAAATCCGATTTTCATTATGAATCTGATTTTGGCGGCGTTTTCTATATATTTATCAGAGGCATCGACAGCCGGCGCGATCCGGAATTTGGAATTTTCTACGACCTCCCGAAAGCTGAATTTATAAACGCCTTAGGAAAAGCACTGGTACCGGGATTCGCAGAATGTGATGCTTAACTTGAAAAGTCCTAAAACCAATCACGAAATTGCGAAATATAGAAAACGCGAAATTTTAATTTTTTGTTTTCGTGTTTTTCGACCTTTCGTGCTTTCGTGATGAATATTTCATTTTATGTCTGTTACGAAGATCTATATTCTAAGACAGTGAGACAAGATGATGGAAAAGAATACTCTCAGAAATTTATTACAGAAAGGTCTGCTGTCTGAGATCGATGTTCATTTTGCAAAATTTATTACCGGCTTTTCGCCGGATAACGATCCGGATATATTTTTGGCTGCTGCCCTGGTCAGCCATACCACCGCCGGCGGTAATATTTGTCTCAACCTGGAAACGATCTCCGGTATTTTGCTCCCCGGCACACACGAGGACATGGCGCCCATCGAATGCCCTGAGCTTGACGGCTGGTTAGAAAAACTGAAAACGCATCCAGCCGTCGGCCGACCCGGTGAAACCTGCCCTTTGATCCTTGATGATAAAAACCGATTCTATCTGTATCGATACTGGGATTATGAAAATACCCTTTCACGTTCCATTGAAAAAAGAATTTGTAAAAATATTGAGAACCTCGATTTTCAACGGCTGCAGAATAGTCTGGATCGGCTGTTTCCAAAAAGCAACCGACAGGAAGTCAACTGGCAAAAAATTGCAGCAGCAGTCGCCAGCTTAAGGCATTTTAGTGTTATCACCGGCGGGCCGGGCACCGGAAAAACATTTACGATCACCAAAATTTTGGCGCTTTTGCTGGAGCAAACGGACGGGAAGATGCTTCAG
This sequence comes from Desulfobacterales bacterium, assembly GCA_050123495.1. Lineage (GTDB taxonomy): Bacteria > Desulfobacterota > Desulfobacteria > Desulfobacterales > JAHEIW01 > JAHEIW01. The sequence goes on along the minus strand of JASFGZ010000083.1, from coordinate 11,100 downwards.
ATTTACCTGGCAGCGCCTACCGGCAAAGCCGCGGCCAGATTAAAAGAATCCCTTGAACACGCCAAAGACCGCATGAATTGCAATGATGCAATTAAAGCCGCGATTCCTGCTGAGGTGTTGACCATTCATCGGATGCTCAAACCCATAAGCGGGTCCCCTTATTTCCGCCACGATTTCGATAATCCGCTAATGGCGGATGTGGTCGTTGTCGATGAAGCGTCCATGGTCGATCTGGCCTTGATGACCAAACTTATTCAGGCGGTCCCCGATGATGCGCGCTTGATTTTAATCGGTGATAAGGATCAACTGGCCTCGGTCGAGGCCGGTTCGGTTCTGGGGGATATCTGCGACCGGGATGTAATGCACGGATTTTCGGTTTCCTTTATGGATCGCCTCCTAGAATTTACCGGAGAAAATGTAGACCAAATGTTTCGGGCATCTGACGAGAGATCCCGGCTGCAAGACTCCATCGTCGTACTGCAAAAAAGCTATCGGTTTGTCGCCGGCAGCGGTATCGGCGGATTGAGTCGGGCGGTAAACCGCGCAGACGCGGATACGGTATTTGCCATGCTCGACGATTCCGATGAAAAATCCATCAACTGGCAGCCATTGAAAGCAAACCAAGATCTGATCGAGACATTATCGCAGCAGATCGTATCGGGCTATCAATCCTATCTTAACACCAGGGATCCGGCCGACGCGTTACAGCGACTGCAGCGCTTTAAAATATTGTGCGCCTTAAATATCGGCCCATTGGGAGTTCAAGCCATTAATAGACTGGCGGAGCAGGTATTGAGCCGGCAGAATTTGATACAGATGGACCCCATGGCTGAAAATCCATGGTATGCCGGGCGGCCGGTATTAATTACACGTAACCATTACCCGCTTGGATTATTCAACGGCGACATCGGCATTACCATGCCGGGTGACGGCGCCAGGGACAGGGAGCTGTTCGTTTATTTCCCGGAAGATACCGGTGGTGTTCGCCGTTTTCAGACCTATCAGCTTCCGGAACATGAAACGGTCTATGCTATGACGGTTCACAAAAGTCAGGGTTCCGAATTTGATGAAGTACTTCTCATACTGCCGGACAAAGATTTTTCAATTTTAACCCGTGAACTGATTTACACAGCGCTGACCCGCGCACGGAAAAAAATTCGCATTTGGGGAAATCGTTCGATCATACGAAATGCCATTGCGCGAAAAATTGAGCGTACCTCGGGTCTGCGCGATGCGCTGTGGGGCGTTTGAAATCAGAAATCTGATGACGGCGGGCAGAAGACAGAATTTTTTCCATAATCTGAGACCCTATGACTCGATTTCGCTAAAAACTTCGCGAGCTAAACGAAAGCTATCGACAGCTGCCGGAACCCCGCAATAGATGGCTGTTTGAAGCAATACCTCCATAATTTCTTCCTTTGAACAACCATTATTAAGCGCTGCTTTCAAGTGCAATTTCACTTCATGAGGCCGGTTTAGCGCTGTTAGCATTGCCAGATTAATCAGACTCCGCATCTTACGACTGATACCCGGCCTGGACCAAACAGCTCCCCAGCAATATTCAGTTACCAATTCTTGCAATGGACGGTTAAAATCATCGGCCTGGGAGATTGACTTATCCACATATTCAGCTCCCAATACTTCCCTGCGAGTTTGAAGACCGATCTCAAAAAGTTCCTTATTCATCATTTTCTCCTTTCATTTTTCCGTTTCAGAGGCGCGCTTGAGTTCCTGTTTTTCACACATTTTTCCAGTTGACTGAAAGCAATTTCTAATGATTCTATCACCGCTGAATCCGCCCTTTTCGCAAACGGCGTTGCTGCAAGCCGTCCTGACATCTCTCGAATCTGGTAATTCAAAGCTTTTGATATTTGTAAAATTGTATCCGTCCACCGACAGATAACAGAGGGTAGGGGGCGGGTGAAAGAAATCAGAGAATAAGATTATTTATTTTATAAGGTCAAGCTAACGCGTCGCCGGCAGTATTCTCTCCTCTGACTTCTGACGAAAGACTATGCCCGTCGGGTGCAGGATACGGCTTCCGCCAGAACAGCATGAATTTCCGCCAGCAAATTGCAGGTTTCCGCGCACTGTGGAAACGTCTGTCGGTGGTGACAATGCAGACAGGGGCTCTTGACCAGATATCCGATTTCAAAATCGAATTGATAGTTTAAGTTTTTTGCCATTGATTTCATTTTCCTCTATTCGATTGCTGCCCGGGTCAGTGGACAGGTTATTCATTTGCCCTGGAAAACCCAAAAGAAACCGTCCAATACCACAAGCTTGAAGATCGGGCAAGCCCAAAATTAATTCAAGTGCTACTTTATTTATTTAACCACAACAATTATTAATTATTTAATATACTTCATATTATTAAGACGTTGCATGAGGTTTTTATGTCTTATTTAACATTTCGATTCAAGAGTTTTTGATATTGAACCATTTTGGCATACGCGCGTACGGCACGTTCGGGTGTTGGAAAAAATACGCCTTTGAATGCATGTTTTTTAACCGGATATACGGTCTGATGTTTTTCATCGGGTAACATGCTGACCCCGTAAACCGGTTTGTCATATTGTTCCATCAAGCGAATAATCTGGTGGATATAATCTTTTTCGAACTTTCGAAGATCGCGGTGAATTTGATTTATGACATCCGTTGAATAGGTGGAATCTGCCTTTAAAACTGCTTCTCCCAGGGTCTTTAGCACCTTCTGGCGCCCCACAATTCCCAAATTGATAACGGCGTCACACCCATCCCATTTTAGCAACAATTCCAGCACGGCTCTGGGGATTGACGGATCACGCTCCCCGACCAAATCAATGGGATTGGAACGACTCCAGTAAGGCGGCAGGATCTTATCAATGTCTTTTACAATTTGGTTCGATAGTTCAGGAACATCTATGCCGAATTGCGCGCATAGATCAGCCGTAACCACCCCCCAGCCGCCGCCCAGGGTCATAATGGCCGCACGATTTCCTTTTGGCAGGGGCAGCGATGAAAATGCGGCGCCTAAATCCAGTAAGGCCATGGGTTGGTCAACTTTAACGATGCCCGCCTGGCGACAGACGGCATCAAATACGCGGGTGTCGGAGGTCAGGGCCCCGGTGTGGCTGGCCGCCGCCCGGTTGCCCGCCTGGCTCTGGCCGCCCTTTAAAAGCACGATCGGTTTCTTTTTTCCAAGGCGGCGGGCGCTCTCAAAAAACCGCCGCCCGTTTTTGACGCTTTCGACATATAACATTACCGTGCGGGTTAAGTCATCGACTTCAAGCCCGTCCAGATAGTCTTCGATACTCATCATGGCTTCATTGCCGGACCCGCAAAAGCCCCGAATTCCAATTCCCTGTTGTTCGGCGAATGCCAGAAGCTGCACGCCCATATTTCCGGATTGAGAGACCATGGTGGTCGAGCCGGCTCTGGGCTTGGCCGGAAAACCGGTACAGTAGAAATTGATATGGGGGTTGCAGATGCCCATGGTGTTGGGGCCCAGGATTAAAATCCCTGCTTCGCGGGCGGCCCGCACCAGTTCGGCCTCCAATGTCTTGCCTTCTTCGCCTGTTTCGCCAAAACCGGAAGTAATCAGGAGCATGTTGCCGATGTTCTTTTCTTTCAGCTGGGGAATTAAGTCCAGAACGCCGGCGGCCGGAATGGTCACCACTGCCAGGTCAACCGGTCCAGGGATATCACAGACCGTTTGATAGGTTTTGCGACCGGCGATTCTGTCCGCGTTGGGATTGACCAGAAATATGTCTCCTTCATACCCTCCGCTGATGGTATTCGACATGAGCATATGTCCCCATTTGCCCATCTTCCCCGAAGCACCGATAAATGCGACGGATTTGGGGTGAAATATGGCACCAACGGCATCCGGCGCAACAGGGGGCGGCAACTGCTGAAAAGCGTGTGTTTCACCGGGGACCACCAGTGCATCCACGGCCCAGAGGCGACCATCCGATGAAGCCAACAAGGGGTTGATATCGATCTCAACGATTTGCGGAAGCTCAACGCCGATGCGTGAAAGCCCGATGAGCGTTTGAATGATTTGTTTGCGGTCAATGGCGGCTTCTCCCCGATACTTCCCCAGCAAGGCCGTTGCCCTGATTTCGGTCAGCATATCCGCAGCATCTGTTTCCGTGATAGGCGCCAGTCGAAAGGTAACATCTGCTAAAGCTTCGGTGAACACACCGCCGATGCCGAACATAATGACGGGTCCAAATTGAGGATCACGAAACAGCCCGGCTACCAGTTCCCTTTTCCCCTGGATTTGTGGCTGAACCAGAAGGCCATCCAGATCATCTCCGGCCGCTGCAATGATAGCCTTTAGCGCATTTTGAATATCTTGCGAATTGCTGAGATTTAAATGCACCAACCCGCGCTCCGTTTTGTGGGCCAGTGCGGAACCCAAACCCTTAATCACCACCGGATAGCCCAGCTCCCCGGCCGCGGATATAGCCTCGTTATAATCGCCGACAACCGTCTCCGGCACAACAGGCACGCCAAATTCTTTGAGAAGGGTTTTGGCTTCGGCTTCATTGATGCCCGGTTTGGCCATATTCTTTATGTCCGCCAACAATGTCTGGATATTCATCTGAAGTCCTCTCGTCTTTATGACGTATTCAAGGCCAACCAGAATCCGTCAAAAAGTGGTTAACAATATACGCGTTAAAGGCATCCGGTCAAGTATTATGGATCGTTGACAAGAAATGCGTTGACCGATAAAATTAAATTTTAAGCCGCAGGCAATTCGGTTGTCGATATCGGAGTCAACGGCCACCCGCACAGCGGGTGGTTTGGATTTTACCGCTTTGGAAAACCCAATCAAACAGATGATTGCCACGCATATCTCTCTCGGTGTGGGAATAACCAAGCTTAGGGCCTGAAACGTATGTCGCTTAAAGGTAATTTTGAAACATTTAACCTTAACAGTATTTTTCAGCTACTGGGTGATGATCAAAAGACCGGTGTGCTGAAAGTCAGAAATGAAGACAAGGAAGTTCGAATTTATCTAAAAGATGGTGAAATCATCTATGCGACCGGGTCACATGACACGGACCGCTTGGGACATTTTTTGAAACGCAAAGGTATTATTTCTCAGGAACAGCTTCAGGAGTCTCTCAAGCAGGCCAGGGCCGAAAAAAAAGCCTTGGGAGAAATCCTCCTCGAGAAGGGCTTCCTCACCCCTCTTAACCTACAAGAAATTATCTGCCAGCAGGTCGAGCATATGATATTTAATCTATTTTTGTGGGATAAGGGGGAATTTGAATATAACGATGCTGCCCTCAATTTGAAGGGTATGATTGTCGCCAAAATCAATTTGGTGAGTTTGCTTCTGGAGGCCTCTCGTCGAATCGACGAAATGTCTATCATAAAAAAGCATATCCCCAACGATATGCGGGTCTATCGGATAACAGGTAAGGTCAGCGACAAAGATGAAATAACGCTAAATTTTGCCGAATTGAAGATTCTGGGATTGGTCGACGGTCAACGCTCGATCAGGGAGGTCATCCGGGATGGGGGGCTTGACGAATACGCTGCCTACAAAATTCTCTATTCATTGTTGTCGTCCGGGCTCATCGAATCCATCGAAACCCAGTCTGAAAACAAAACGCTGGTGCTAACTGAAGAATATAAGGATTATTCTACCATCGTCGGAACATATCACAATATCTTACAGCCGTTTTTTCGCAGCTTTGAAGGGGAGCTTGGCAAAGAGGCAATTGCGATTTTCGATGAATCCAAACAAGTTGCCGCTTCCCAACCCTATGACATATTCTGCAATTATCATATTCAAAACGCAGTTGACATCAATACCCAAGAAATTTCCCAGCAAATCGCTCCCGTAGAAAATTATGAAGACGCCTGTCAGATCCTCATTAAAAGCTTTAACGAATATATCCTGAATATCCTATCAAAGGCGACCGCAATCCTCGGTCCTAAAATGACCCAGCTGACCATTCAGAAAATCAATGCCTTGCTTCCCAGTATCGATGGCCGACAGACCCGAATCAACAGTAAAAACTACGTCATCGATGAAATTAAGCACGTCCTCTCGCAGGCGTTGGAATGATTGGGAAAAAGAAAGCCGAAATAGGTTGAATTCAGCGCATTAGAAAAACGATATCCGATATCTTTACCTGCCGGCGATTCTTGCGCCCCCGTAAGCTAAAAACGATAGAGCGGTTGTTCGAAAAAATATCGGTACAACCGGCGAATTCTTAAACGGTTTGTTGGGCTTTACCCCGGAACGGGAATATGCTATGCATATAACTGGTTAATATTCATACAATATTTTAACCTGTGTCCAAAGGAGTAAGGCATGCGAGTTGGAATCGGATATGACATTCATCGTTTGGTGAAAGGGCGTCCGCTGATTTTAGGCGGCATGTCTATTGCCTATGAGAAAGGATTGCTGGGTCATTCAGATGCGGATGTGCTGGTGCATGCGATGTGTGATGCGCTGCTGGGAGCGGCCGGTCTGGGAGATATCGGATTACACTTTCCGGATACGGATCCGCAATTTAAAGATATATCCAGCCTAAAACTGCTATCCAAAACCTGTCACAAGTTGGCTGAAAAAAGATTTCGCATCATCAATCTTGATTCGATCATATTTGCCGAAGCGCCGAAATTAGGATCATATCGACTCGAAATGCAAAACACGCTCGCAAAAGCGATGAATATCGCACCGAATGGCGTTAATATCAAAGCAACGACCACCGAAGGTTTGGGTGTGATCGGAAAAGGGGAGGGGATCGCTGCGATGTGTGTTGCCCTGATCGAATGAAAAAAACCATGATGATTGCCTGCACCCGCAGGCTGATTCACTTGGTTCGCTTCGCTCATGCAGTCTACGTGGAATAATGGAATAATGGTAAAGAACGCATAATCCAGTTGCTATTTTTTGGCCCCACGATTGGTTTATCTTATCTACCTGGAATTTTACGATACAATGCAATAAAGACCCAATATTCCAGTATTCCACCTTTCCATCATTCCAATTGTTGAGCGCAATTTTCGTTAAGGGCTCCATTTTTTCAATATGATACAGAAATTATGAGGCAGAATGACTTCGTTTAAACTTGTTTCTAATTTTGAACCAACAGGCGATCAGCCCCAGGCCATCGAAGCGCTGAGCCGAAATATACGCAATGGCCGTCGGCATAATGTCCTGTTGGGCGTCACCGGTTCGGGCAAAACATTTACAATGGCCCATGTTATTGCCCGGGTTGACAAGCCGACCCTGGTGCTGGCGCCCAATAAAACCCTGGCGGCACAGCTTTATAACGAATTTAAGCAGTTATTCCCCGAAAATGCTGTGGAATATTTCGTAAGCTACTATGATTATTATCAACCCGAGGCCTACATCCCTTCCACGGACACCTATATCCAGAAGGATTCATCCATCAATGACATGATTGACAAATTACGCCATTCTGCCACCCGTTCGGTGCTGTCGCGCAGAGATATTGTAGTTGTCGCCAGTGTATCGTGTATTTTTGGGCTGGGAGCGCCGGAAGATTATCTCTCCATGCGGGTGGATCTTGAAGCGAACATGGAGCTCGCCCGTGACAAACTCCTGTTCGATCTGATTTCGATGCACTACGAACGTAACGATATCGACTTTTCCCGGGGCGTATTCCGGGTGCGCGGTGACCGCGTGGAAATTTTTCCGGCCTATGAAGAAGATCGGGCGATTCGTATTGATTTTTTTGGGGACCAGATTGAAAGCATTGCTCTGTTTGATGCCCTGAGAGGAAAAGTGTTCAAACGCCTGAAACGCGCCACAATTTTCCCGGCAAGCCATTATGTGACATCCAAGGTCACTCGTAAAAAGGCCATCGCTAACATTGTTGATGAGTTGAAGGGGCGCATCGAATATTTTCGAAATGAAAACAAATTAATTGAAGGCCAGCGCATCGAAGAGCGCACCCATTTCGATCTGGAAATGATGCAGGAACTCGGTTACTGTCACGGTATCGAAAACTATTCGCGACATCTAACCGGAAGAAAGCCCGGAGAGCCCCCGCCAACCCTGTTGAGTTATTTTCCGAAGGATTATTTAATGGTCATTGACGAATGTCACATTGCCATCCCGCAGCTTCGGGGTATGTACCGAGGCGATCGGTCTCGAAAAGAGACGTTGGTAGAATATGGATTTCGGCTGCCCTCAGCACTGGATAACCGTCCCCTTAAATTTGAGGAATGCCGGGACCGCATCTCCCAGGTGGTCTATGTCAGCGCCACCCCGGCAGATTACGAACTTTCGAAATCCAAGGATTCTCTTGTTGAACTTATCGTCCGTCCTACCGGTCTCGTTGATCCGCAAGTGGAAGTGCGCGGTGCTGAAAATCAGGTGGACAATCTTTACGAAGAAATTTTGCTGCGTCAAAAACACGACGAACGGGTTCTGGTGACGACCTTGACCAAACGGATGGCAGAAGACCTTACCGAATATTATTCAGATTTGGGCATTCGGGTTCGCTATTTGCACTCAGACATTAACACGCTTGAGCGCATGGATATTATTCGAGACCTTCGAATGGGAAAATTTGATGTCCTGGTGGGCATCAATCTGTTGCGAGAAGGGTTAGATATCCCGGAAGTCTCATTGGTGGCCATACTCGATGCCGATAAAGAAGGTTTTCTGCGTTCGACGCGTTCTCTCATCCAAACCTTTGGACGGGCTGCCAGAAATGTCCGGGGAACGGTTCTATTGTATGCGGACACGGTCACCCGTTCAATGCAGGCAGCCATGGAGGAAACCCGGCGCCGCCGAAAAATTCAGCACGCATACAATCAGCAGCACAATATTACGCCAAAAAGCATTCACAAAGAAGTGACGCAGATCTTTGATTTCGGAAAGGAGATCGAGACCGTACCTGAAACTGAAATTGCGGAAGATTTGAGTGAGTACAAATCACTGGACGATATGGATGCGGTCATCAGATCCCTGGAGACCGAAATGCAATCAGCAGTGAAGGCGCTCGAATTCGAACGCGCCGCAGAGCTGCGGGATCAGATTCGGGAGCTAAAGAAGCTGATTGTATTCGAGGCTGAAATGTAAAAAGAAAGTGAACTAAAGTGAAAAGTGATCTAAAGTGACTATAGTTATGGTGACGCTGCGCTCCATCTGTTTTAATAAAATGGGCAGAATTCCTCAACTTCAGGCAATTTAGATCACTTTAGGCACTTTAGGCACTCCATTTAGATATGAAGGACTTAACCGACCATAGCAAGCAGCGCTTTAGCATCGCGGAAAAACTCTCCCGTACCGCCCGCGAACCCGGCGTGTATCTATTAAAAGATGCAGACGGGGTGATTATTTACATCGGTAAAGCCCGCGACCTTCGAAAACGCCTGGCAGCCTATTTTAAAAATACCGGCCACCTCGACATGAAGACCGGTGTGCTGGTCAATAAAATTCATGATTTTGATACGATTATTACCGGCAATGAAAAAGAGGCGCTAATTTTAGAATCCAATCTGATCAAGCGTCACCGACCCCGTTACAATGTGGTTTTAAAGGATGACAAACGTTACCCCTCTCTGAGGCTGGATCCCAAAGATGATTATCCCAGTTTTTCAATCGTGCGTAAAATCGGAGAAGACGATGCAATCTACTTTGGTCCTTTTGCCTCTGCCCACGCAGTTCGCGAAACTTTAAAGACCATAAACAAAACCTTCAAATTACGGAAGTGCCGGGCCAAAGATTTTAAAACACGGACCCGTCCATGTTTGCATTGTCAGATGGAAGGGTGTCTGGCGCCTTGTTGCCGGGATGTTGATCCACGGGTTTATCAGGAGCAGGTTAATGAGGCGATCATGTTCCTCAAAGGCCGTGCCACGGATCTGGTCGCAAAAATCAAACAAGAAATGAACGCTGCCGCCCGAACCCAGGAATTTGAAAAGGCCGCCCGGCTCAGAGACAAAATGTTTGCGCTGCAAAGAACCATCGAGAAGCAAATTGCAGTCACCACCGATTTTCAAGATCGGGATGTGTTTGCGATCGTCAGATCCAAGGGTCATGCATGGATTACCGTTTTGAACGTCATGGGCGGCTTTCTCAGAGGCACGCGGCATTTTAATTTTGAAGAAACCATGTCGACCGATGAGGAAGCCATGGGCACCTTTATCCGGCAATATTGCGAAAAAACGACTTTCCTGCCCAAAGAACTTCTGGTTTCAGTTGAGATGGAAGACACAAAACTTATCGAAGAATGGTTTAAAACGGTTAAGAAGAAAAAAGTAAAAATTCTGAATCCTAAAAGAGGGCAAAAAGCAAAGTTGATGCATATGGCCATCCATAATGCTGAAAATGAGCTTCAGGGTTGGCTCGCCGCGCGAACCGCCGAAAGGGAGTTGTTATGGCGACTTCAAAAAAGGCTTAAATTGCCCAAACTGCCCGAACGAATTGAATGCTTTGACAACTCCAACATATCGGGAGCCGAGCCGGTTGCCAGTATGGTCGTGTTTGAAAAAGGAAAAGCCAAAAAATCAGCGTACCGTAAGTTTAAAATCAAAGGCGTAAACGCACAGGACGACTATGCCTATATGTCCGAGGTGCTGACCCGACGGCTTGGTAAATTAAAGCCGCAGCAGCAGTCCCAATCGATTCCCGATCTTTTGATGGTCGATGGCGGCAAAGGACAATTAAACATTGCGGTCGCTATAATCAAGGAGCTTGGCCTCGACGGTCAGTTTGAACTTATTGCGATTGCCAAAAAAGATGAAAAAAAAGGTGACATTCAGGATAAAATATTTAAGCCGCAAAGGACCAACCCCATTGTTTTCGGCAAAGACAGAGATTTGCTTCTTTTCTTACAGCGGATCAGAGACGAAGCCCATCGATTTGCGATTACCTTTCACCGCAAGCGCCGAACAAAGACTGCGCTGCAATCAGAACTGGACGCGATCCCGGGTGTCGGCCCAAAAAGAAAAGCGATCCTACTGAAACACTTCAAAAGTATAAAAAATATCCGGCAAGCAGACATCAACGCGCTTGATGCGCTTCCCGGAATTACGCGCTCGACAGCTGAAGCCGTGCACAGATATCTTAATTCCGAATCGAACAAATAACTTTCGTTTAAGGTTTCAGGTTTC